>JAHCKF010000147.1 GCA_026125925.1 Pseudolabrys sp. | reverse complement strand
CGCGTGCTGGAGACGACGCAGGACCGGCTGATCGAGAAGGATTTCGTCAAGAGCCTGAAGATCCCGACCGCGCCCTACGCCCCGGTGCATTCGGCGACGCAGCTTGCCGAGGCCATCGACAAGGTTGCCCTGCCGGCCGTGCTGAAGACGCGCACGCTCGGCTATGACGGCAAGGGCCAGGCCAAGATCGCGGCCGGCAGCGACCCGATCGCGGCATGGCGCGGGCTGAAGAACGCGCCCTGCATCCTCGAAGGCTTCATCCGGTTCCAGCGCGAGGTCTCGGTGGTGGCGGCGCGCGACAAGAATGGCAAGGTGGTTTGCTTCGACGTCACCGAGAACCAGCACCGCGACCACATTCTGAAAGTGTCGCGGGTGCCGGCGCGGGTGCCGCCCGCGACCGAGCGCGAGGCGCGGCGCATCGCGACCAAAATCGCCGAGGCACTCGGCTATGTCGGCGTGCTGGCGGTCGAGATGTTCGCGGTGAAGCGTGGCCGCGCCACCGAGCTGATGGTCAACGAGATCGCGCCGCGGGTGCACAATTCCGGCCACTGGACCATCGACGGCGCGACGGTGTCGCAGTTCGAGCAACACATCCGCGCCATCGCCGGACTGCCGCTCGGCAAGCCGCTGCGGCTCGGCCGCGTCGAGATGATCAACCTGATCGGCGCCGAGATCGAGGACGCGGCGCGCTGGATGAAAGTACCCGGCGCCTCGGTGCATATCTACGGCAAGAAGGAAGCGCGCGCCGGCCGCAAGATGGGGCATATCACCCGGGTGCGGCCGGAACGCTGACGCGGCGCGCCGCGACTACGGTTAGACTAAGCGACCAACGAATTGTTGCTGGAGTAACGCCATGGCGCTGACGCTCTATCTGCATCCCCTCTCCTCCTACTGCCACAAGGTGCTGATCGCGCTTTACGAGAACGGCATCCCGTTCACGCCCCAGCTCGTCGAGCTGCACAAGGCGGAGAGCCGCGAGCCGTTCCTGAAGCTCTGGCCGGTCGGCAAGTTTCCGGTGCTGACGGACGGCGACCGCGTCCTCCCGGAATCGACGCCGATCATCGACTATCTGGCGTTGCGCTATCCCGGCCCGGTGGCGCTGATCCCGCGCGAGCCGGAGGCCATGCTGGCGGTGCGGGCGCTGGACCGTTTCTACGACCTGCATGTCCACAACCAGATGCAGAAGGTGATCGGCGACCGCATCCGCCCGGCGGACAAGAAAGACCCGCACGGCGTCGCGCAGGCGACCAAGGCGATCCACACCGCGCTCGCCATCGTCGAGCCGGAGATGGCGGGGCGCGCCTGGGCGATGGGCGAGAAT
Source organism: Pseudolabrys sp. (assembly GCA_026125925.1). The sequence goes on along the minus strand of JAHCKF010000147.1, from coordinate 6,730 downwards.
TTCACGCTGGCCGACTGCGCGGCCGCGCCCGCCCTGTTCTACGTCAATGAGGGCATCGAACCGCTGGCCGGCCGCTATCCGGCGCTCGCCGCTTACCTGGCGCGGCTGAAAGAACGGCCGTCCTATGCCCGCGCGCTCGCGGAGGCCGCGCCCTACCTTCACATGTTCCCGCGCTGACGTTTTTCCGTTTGTCGCGTTTTCTTCACGCCAACCGGCCGTCGCCGGACGAAGCCGGCTATGGCCGGCGAAGGCCGGTATCCACTTCGCTTGAAAACGCTCCCTACGCCGCCGGATAGAGCTGCCAGCGCCGCGGCGTGAGGAACACGTCGCCGCCGAGATCCGAGGACTGCGCGGCCGGCAGCGTGATCTCGATGCGGTGGCCGGCCTCCCTGGTCGCGACATCGATGCGCCGCAGGCCGCCGTCGCGATGGCTCGCGACCACCGTGCCGGGGATCGCGCCTGGCGCGTCGGCGCTCGCACCGACACCGAGGCCGATATCGTGCGGCCGCAGGAACAGCCGCGCCGGCCCCTCCGGCTGCGCGGCGGCGTCGACGCCGAGCGCCTGCGCGCCGTACCAGACCTTGCCGTCGCGCACCGTCACCGGCAGCTCGCTCGACTCGCCGATGAAGGAGAACACGAAAGGCGAGCTCGGCCGGTCGTAGACGTCGTCGGCGCTGCCGACCTGCTCGATGCGGCCCTGGCTCATCACCACGACGCGGTCGGCGAGCTCCAGCGCCTCCTCCTGGTCGTGGGTGACGAACACCGTGGTGTGGCCGGTCTTGTCGTGCAGCTCGCGCAGCCAGCGGCGCAGGTCGCGCCGCACCTGGGCGTCGAGCGCGCCGAACGGCTCGTCGAGCAGCAGCACGCGCGGCTCGATGGCGAGCGCGCGGGCGAGCGCGACGCGCTGGCGCTGGCCGCCGGACAGTTGCGCCGGAAACCGCTTTTCCAGATTGGACAGATGCACGAGATCGAGCAGCTCGCTGACGCGGCGGTTGATCTCGGCGCGCGCCGGACGGCGGCCGCGCGGCCGCACCTTGAGGCCGAAGCCGATATTGTCGGCCACCGTCATGTGCTTGAACAGCGCATAGTGCTGGAACACGAAGCCGACATTGCGCTCCTGCACGCTGCGGCCGGAGGCATCCTCGTCGCCGAAATAGATCGCGCCCTCGGTCGGGAACTCGAGGCCGGCGATCAGCCGCAGCAGCGTGGTCTTGCCGGAGCCGGACGGCCCCAACAGCGCGATCAGCTCGCCGGAGCGGATGTCGAGCGAAACGTCGTGCAGCGCCGGGTAGCGCTCGAATTCCTTGCGGACATTGTTGATACGGATTTGCATGACGGCACCTAATGTCCGTTGGAGGCGGCGAGATCGTCGCCGAAGCGCCATTCCAGCAGCGTCTTCAGCGCAAGGGTGAACAAGGCGAGCAGCGCCAGCAGCGAGGCGACCGCGAAGGCCGCGGTGAAGGCGTATTCGTTGTAGAGAATCTCGACCTGCAGCGGCATCGTGTTGGTGAGGCCGCGGATCTTGCCCGACACCACGGCGACCGCGCCGAACTCGCCCATCGCCCGCGCGTTGCAGAGCAGCACGCCGTAGAGCAGCGCCCATTTGACGTTCGGCAGTGTGACGAACAGGAAGGCCTTGAGGCCGCTCGCCCCGAGCGACAAGGCCGCCTCCTCGTCGCCGGAGCCCTGCGCCTGCATCAGCGGGATCAGTTCGCGCGCGACGAAGGGAAACGTGACGAACATCGTCGCCAGCACGATGCCCGGCAGCGCGAAGATGATCTCGATATTGTGCGCCTGCAGCCAGGGCCCGAAATAGCCGTGCGCGCCAAACAGCAGCACATAGACGAGGCCGGAAATCACCGGCGAGACCGAGAACGGCAGGTCGATCAGCGTGATCAGGAAGCTCTTGCCGGCGAAGTCGAACTTGGCGACCGCCCAGGCGGCGACGACGCCGAAGGTCAGGTTGGCGGTGACCGAGATCGCCGCGACGATCAACGTCAGGCGGATCGCGGCGAGCGCATCCGGATCGACCAGCGCGGCGGCGAAGCCGGAAAGTCCTTCCTGAAATGCCTCGATGAAGACGACGAGCAGCGGCAGGAACACGAACAGCGCGAAGAAGACGAGCGCGATGGCGATGAGCACGATCCGGGCGCCCCGCGACTCGCTGGTGGCCGACCGCCGGACCGGTTTCAGGCGCGGGTTCATCTCAGCCTCCGTAACCGAGCCGCTTGCGGCTCCAGGCCTGCAGCAGGTTGATGACCAGCAGCATGACGAAGGAGATCGCCAGCATCACCGTGGCGACGCCGGTCGCCGCCGCATAGTTGAACTCCTCGAGCCGCACCACGATCAGCAGCGGCGCGATTTCCGAGACGAACGGGATGTTGCCGGCGATGAAGACCACCGAGCCGTATTCGCCGATGCCGCGCGAGCGCGAGCGCGAAGCCGGTCAGGATCGCCGGGATCAGCGGCGGCAGGATCACGTAAAAAATGGTCTGCCAGCGCGCCGCGCCGAGCGTCGCGGCCGCCTCCTCCAGCTCCTGCTCGAGGTCGGCCAGCACCGGCTGCACGGTGCGCACCACGAACGGCAGGCCGATGAAGATCAAGGCGACGACGATGCCGCTCGGCGTGAAGGCGACCTTCCAGCCGAACCACTGCTCGAGATAGGGCCCGAACCATTCGTTCGGCGCGTAAAGCGTGCTGAGCGCGATGCCGGCGACCGCGGTCGGCAGCGCGAACGGCAGGTCGACCATGGAGTCGATCAGCCCGCGCCCCGGAAAGCGGTAACGCACCAGCACCCAGGCGAGCAGCAGGCCGAACACCGAATTGACGGCGGCCGCGATCAGCGCGCTGCCGAAGCTCACCTTGAGCGCTGCGACGACGCGCGGGTCCTGCACCAGCGCCCAGAACTCGCTCCAGCCGAGCGCGGAGCTGCGCAGCACCAGCGCCCCGAGCGGAATGAGGACGATGAGCGCGAGATAGGTCAAGGTGAAGCCGAGCGCCATCCCGAAACCCGGGATGATGCTCGGCCGCTTCAGTCTCAACCGTGAGACGATCGTGGTCGCCGTCATGAAGGGTTATTTTGCGCCGGGCTTGTAGATCGAATCAAATACGCCGCCATCGCCGAAGAACTGCGGCTGCGCCTTCTTCCAGCCGCCGAACTCCTCGATCGTCGCCAGCTTCAGCTTGGGAAAGCGCGCGACGTCCTTGGGGTCGGCGAGCTCGGGCTTGAACGGCCGGTAATGGTTCTTCGCCGCGATGGTCTGGCCGTCCTTGCTGTAAAGGTATTCGAGATAGGCCTTGGCGAGTTCGGTGGTGCCATGCTTCTCGGCATTCTTGTCGACCAGCGCGACCGGCGGCTCGGCGCTGATCGAGACCGACGGCACGACGATCTCGAACTTGCCGGGGCCGAGCTCGTCGAGCGCGAGGAAGGCCTCGTTCTCCCAGGCGAGCAGCACGTCGCCGATGCCGCGCTTGACGAAGGTGGTGGTGGAGCCGCGCGCGCCGGTGTCGAGCACCGGTACGTTTTTATAGAGCTGCGCCACGAAGTCCTTGGCCTTCGCCTCGTCGCCCTTGAAGTGTTCGCGCGCGAAGGCCCAGGCCGCGAGCAGGTTCCAGCGCGCGCCGCCGGAGGTCTTCGGGTTCGGCGTGATGACGCCGATGCCCGGCTTCACCAGATCGTCCCAGTCCTTGATCGCTTTCGGGTTGCCCTTGCGCACCAGGAACACGATGGTCGAGGTGTAGGGCGCGCTGTTGTTCGGCAGCGTGCTGCGCCAGTCGGCGCGGATCTTGCCGGTCTTGGCGACGATGGCGTCGATGTCGGCCTCGAGCGCCAGCGTCACGACGTCGGCTTCGAGACCGTCGATCACCGCGCGCGCCTGCGCGCCCGAGCCGCCATGCGACTGCTGCACGACGATGGTGTTTCCCGTCTTCTGCTTCCAGTGCGCGACGAAGGCGGTGTTGAACGCGCGATACAATTCGCGGGTCGGATCGTAGGAGACGTTGAGAATTCGTGTTTGCGCCTGCGCGGAAACCGAGATTGCAAACGACAGCACGGCAATCGCCGCCATCGTCGCGAGCTTGACTTGCATCCGTAGCGTCATGGTTCGCTCCATCTCTGCACAAAGGCGGCGCAGAGTGTTCAAAAGGCCACGACCCGACAAGCCGGGAACCCACTAAATTGAGGCCGTTTCGTCGAACGCCGCATGCAAAGATTTCGCGTTTGAGAAAGAAATCATCTGCCGGAAAACAAAAACTACCTCCGCACGACGAATGAGAAGGATCGTGCTGCGGTCATTGTGGCGGCATCCGGTGGCCAAACCGGGGAGCCGCAGGCGCCGGTTTTCCGCCGCGAGACGGGCTCCCGCAGCCCGGGCGGCTAGCGGCCCCGGGTTGCCCGCCCCGGCGGGGGTGCGCCCGATCAGGCGATTCTGCGCCCCGGAGCGGCCGGAAAAGGCGGTTCCGGCGGCCGGAAATGCCGGAAAACCCCATGCCTACGGCCTTTCGATGGACTCAAGGGTGCTTTTCTGCTACTGCCGCCCGACTCGAAGGCCCGTTTTGGCGGGCCTTCGGCCTGATTTCCGACCACCGAATTCGATCCAACCGGGGCCAAGGACCCAGAGGAGAAAGCGTGCAGGTTCTCGTTCGCGACAACAACGTCGATCAGGCCCTCAAGGCGCTCAAGAAGAAGATGCAGCGCGAGGGGATTTTCCGCGAGATGAAGCTTCGCGGCCACTACGAAAAGCCCTCCGAGAAGAAGGCCCGCGAGAAGGCGGAAGCCGTCCGCCGCGCCCGCAAGCTCGCGCGCAAGAAGATGCAGCGCGAAGGCCTGCTGCCGATGAAGCCGAAGCCGGCCTTTGGTGCGGGCGCCGGTGGCGGCCGTGGTGGCGAAGGCCGTGGCGCCGGTGCCGGCGGCCGTGGCGGCGCGCCGCGCTTCTAGGCCAGGCTACCAACCGGCGAATGTCGTCGGGCGGTCTTCCATAAAGTTTGTGACGCGGGCGTTCCCAACGCCCGCGTTTTCTTTTGCGCCTGCTCCACCTAGCGCACGACGACGTAGACGGTGCGGCCGGCCTGCACCACCGGGCGATACACCACCGCGCCGCAGCGCCACATCTTAACGCCGTTGACGATTACGGCGACGCAGCCTTTCGGCAGCGCGTAGAGCGGCGCACCCGGCGCGACGCCGACACCCGGCGCGCCCAGCGCCGGACGCACGCCCGGGCCCGCGCGGCCGACACCGAAGCCCGGATCGATGGCATGCGCGGTGCCCGCCATCAGCGCCATGAAGCCAAGGCCGAGCGCGCCGGCCGCCAACGCACCGCGTAACGTTTGTCCGTGGATCATCGTCACCCTCCTCTGGCGCGGATCAGCCGCGCGATGCGGAGGAGTTTCGTCAGATCCGATGCGGCGAGAAGTGAAACTCTTTGGTCGGATCGCGGCGATTTATTTTTGGTTGCATCGCCGCACTCAATTTCCGTTCAGGAAGACCGCGCAATCGCATCCAGACCCTCGCGATAGGTCGGATAGCGCAAGGTGACGCCGAGCCGCGATTTCAACTTGCCGTTCCGCGCCCGCCGGCAATCGGCATAGAAGCTTACGGCCATCGGCGACATCGACTGCCGCGCGATCTCAAACGGAATTGCGGGCGGGGGCTCGACGCCGAGAAGCTTCGCCGCATGGACGATCGGATCGCCGGGCGGCGTCGGCTCGTCGTCGCAGACATTGAAGATGCCGCCGGCGCGGCGCGCGAACGCCGCCTCGATCGCCTGCGCGATATCGGCGACGTGGATGCGGTTGAACACCTGGCCCGGCTTATCAATGATGCGCGCGGTGCCGGCGCGCAGATTGTCGATGGCGCTGCGGCCGGGACCGTAAATGCCGGCGAGCCGCAGCACGCTCACCGTCGCTCCTGTCCGCTGGCCGAAATCGAGCCACGCCTGCTCGGCCTCGTAGCGCCGCCGCGTGCGGCCATCCTTGACACGGCATTCGCTGGTCTCATCGACCCAGGCACCGTCGTGGTTGCCATAGACGCCGAGCGTCGAGAGATAGACGACGTCGCGCACGCGGCCCGCCTTGAGCAGCGCCTCGCCGCAGCAGGCGAGCAGCGGGTCGCCTGCCTCGTCCGGCGGCGCCGAGAGCAGCAGGGCATCGGCGCCGGCGACAGCCGCCTCCAGTTCGGCCGTTACGGTGCGGCCGTCGAAGGGCACGACGGCGCAATTATCGGGCATGATGCCGGCGCGGGCCGGATCGCGCAGCGTCGCCGTGATATGGGACCACCGCGCGGCATCGATGGCGCAGTAATGGCGCGCCGAGTAACCGAAGCCGACGATGAGGAGATGGGCCATGGCGCCGGCGATCAGGTTCGCGCCCGCGGCCGTCTCACATGCCCTTGACGATGCTTTCGGTCATCTTCTTGGCGTCGCCGAGCAGCATCATCGTGTTGTCGCGGTAGAACAGCGGGTTGTCGATGCCGGCATAACCCGACGCCAGCGAGCGCTTGATGAACATCACGGTGCCGGCCTTCCAGACCTGGAGCACGGGCATGCCGTAGATCGGCGAGGTCTTGTCTTCTTCCGCCGCCGGGTTGGTGACGTCGTTGGCGCCGATGACGAAGGCAATGTCGGCCTGCGCGAATTCCGAATTGATGTCCTCGAGCTCGAACACCTCGTCATAGGGCACGTTCGCTTCGGCCAGCAGCACGTTCATGTGGCCGGGCATGCGGCCGGCGACCGGA
>JAHCKF010000146.1 GCA_026125925.1 Pseudolabrys sp. | reverse complement strand
TTCCGATCACGCTGTCGGTCATCCACTCCGCTCCAGGGTTGATCGCCACGCCGGCCTGCAGGGCGACCTGTGCCAGGCGCGTGGTGTCCACCTGCGGTGGCAGCTTGACCCACAGGAAGATGCCGCCGGCCGGATCGTCGAACTCGACCTGTGTGCCGAACTGCGTACGCAGCGCCGACATCAGCGCCTGCACCTTGCCGCGCAGGGTTCGTCGCAGCGCCTGCACGTGCGGCTCGAAGTGCGCCTGGCAGTACTCGGCCAGCACCATCTGCTCCAGGGCGCCGGATCCGCCGTCGTTCTTGATGCTGAGAATGCGGCTCATCAGTGGCCAGCCCGCCACCAGGTAGCCCAGCCGCAACGCCGGCGCGATCGACTTGGAGAACGAGCCGATGTGCACCACCTGGTCGTCCCCGACCATGCCGCGCAGCGCCTGCGGCCGGCGGCCGTCCCACACCAGATCGGCATAGCACTCGTCCTCGAAGATCGGTACGCGAAACCGGCTGGAGATCTGCAGCAGCTCGCGCCGGCGTGCTTCGCTCATCACGGTCGCGGACGGATTCTGCACCGTGGGAATGGTGTAGATGAACTTCGGCCGCACGCCGCGAGCCTTGAGATCGGCGAGGGCGGAGGCGAGCGCGTCCATCCGCATGCCGTCGCGGTCGAGCGGCACGCCGACCGCAGTGACGCCAAGCCGCGTGAAGCGATTCAGCGTGCCCTGGTAGCAGTCGCGCTCGCAGATCACGGTGTCGCCCGGCGCGAGGAAGATGCCGTTGACGAGATCGAGCGCCTGGAGCGAGCCCGAGGTGATGAGGATGTCGTCGGCGGAGCAAACGATGGACGCATCGCGTTTGAGCTTTCCCGCCAGGAATTCGCGTAGCGGCCGGTAGCCTTGCGGGCCGCTTTCCAGCCCGTAGGTCGCAAGCGTGCGCCCCTCGCGCGCCATCACCGAGTTTGCCGCCGCGATCAGGCCGTCGAGCGGCAGCTCGTCGGCGTCGTTGTTGCCGCCGGTGAAATTGTACGGCGCAAGCCCGGTCCATTTCGCGGCGGGCTGCGGCAGTCCGGGGCGGAGCAGGGGCGCGAAGTCGAAGGTGGGGGCGTTCATGCTTGACCTTGTTGTGCGATGGCCGGTCGGTCGCCTAAGTCAGCCCGCATAGTAGCGCAACGGCGGCGTTTGCCGGCAAGTGCGTCACGGTTGGAGGCGTGCCGCGATCCGCGCTAGGTTGCCGCGGCGCCCGCCCAAGGGAAACAGGAGCTTGAAATGACGCGGCCGTTCGAAGGCATCCGGGTGATCGACGTGACCCACGAGCTGGCGGGGCCGTTCGCGGCCTATCAGCTCGCCGTGCTGGGCGCCGACGTGATCAAGGTCGAGGACCCGAACGACCCCGACCAGAGCCGCGGCGGTGGCACCGACAAGGCGCTCAACCATGCCGGCATGGGCACGTCGTTCCTGACGCAAGCCTCCAACAAGCGCTCGATCGCGCTCGACTTGAAAAAGGAAGCCGACCGCGAAGTGCTGAAAAAAACTGGTCGCGACCGCCGACGTGTTCGTGGAGAACTACCGGCCCGGCGCGTTCGAGGCGCTGGGGCTCGGCTACGAGGATTTGTCGAAGATCAACCCGCGGCTGATCTACGCCTCGTTTTCGGCCTTCGGGCAAGGCGGGCCGCGGCGCGAGCAGACCGCCTACGACCACGTCATCCAGGCGACCTCCGGCATCATGGCGATGACCGGCACCCGGGAGGTCAATCCGGTGAAGCTCGGTTCGCCCGTGATCGACTACGCCACCGGCATGTCGGGCGCGTTCGCGCTCTCCGCCGCGCTGTTCCAGCGCGAGAAGACCGGCCAGGGCCAGCGCGTCGACATGGCGATGCTGGACGTCGCCACGATCCTGATGAGTTCGCTCGTCACCGGCTATCTGCGCAACGGCGTGCATCCCAAGCCCCACGGCAACCGCCATCCGCACGCCACCAACGGCGCGTTCCAGGCCAAGGACGGACTGGTGATGCTTGGCGCCTCCAACATCCGCCAGCAGGCGCGGCTGTGGAGGCTGCTCGGCCGCCCGGACATGATCAAGAAGACGAACGACGAGCGCGAGGCCGACCACGCCCGCGAGATCGCGGTGCTGGAGGAGATCATGCCGACGCGCACCGCGGACGAGTGGGAGACGTTCCTGCAGGCCAACCACGTGCCGGCGGCGCGCGTGCGCACCATGGGCGAAGCGTTGGCCGATCCGCAGATCGCAAGCCGCGGCGTGATCCACCGCCACGCGGGCGGCAACGGCGTCAACGGCGGCTATGGCGTGCCGGTTTCGCCGTTCATGTTTGCCCACGGCGGCCCGCGCATCGACACGCCGCCGCCGACGCTCGGGCAGCACAATGAGGAGATTTTGAGAGAGCTAGGGCAGGCGCAACCAAATTCGGCAAGAGCTGCGCGCGCGTAAGATTCTGCTGTCATCACCGGGCCGCGCCGAAGGCGCGAGACCCGGTGATCCCGCTTAGGTGGGCATTGTGCGTCCCTAAGCGGGATGGCCGGGTCAAGCCCGGCCATGACAGGGTGGGTGGACAAGGAAGAACTCAAAAACTCGCCGGCAGCGGGTTCTTCAGCCACTTCTCGGAGAACTTGTTGAGCGTACCGTCCTTCTTGGCCTTCTCGATGATCTCGTTCACCTTGGCCTTCAGCGCCGGCTCATCCTTGTTGAGGCCGACATAGCAGGGCGAATCCTTCATGATGAATTTGGTCACCGCCGGGCGCGACGGGTTCTTCTCGGTGATCGCGGCGGCAACGACGTTGCCGGTGGCGATCAGATCGACCTGACCGGAGACGAAGGCGGCGATGGTCGCGTTGTTGTCCTCGAAGCGCTTGATGGTGGTGTCCTTCGGCGCGTCCTTGGTGATCTCCTGCTCCTCGATCGCGCCGCGCGTCGCGCCGATGGTCTTGCCGGCGAGATCGGCAACCTTGGCGACCGCGATGTCCTTGGTTCCGAACACGCCGGAGAAGAACGGCGCATAGGGAACCGAAAAGTCGATGACCTTCTCGCGCTCGGCGTTCTTGCCGAGCGAGGAGATGACGAGATCGGCCTTCTTGGTCTGCAAATAGGGAATGCGGTTCGCCGAGGTGACGGCGATGATCTCGGCCTTCACGCCGAGCTGTTCCGCAATGTAATTCGCCATGTCGACATCGAGACCTTGCGGCTTGAGGTCGGGGCCGGCCGAGCCGAACGGCGCGAAATCCTGCGGCACCGCGACCTTGATGACCTTGGCCTTGACGATGTCACTGAGAGCGTCCGCGTGCGCGGCGCCCGACAGCAAAGCGACGCCCAATAAACCGGCAGCCACTGCACGAAAAAACGACATGAAAACCACTCCTCGCTTGGGACAACAAAAGCTGCCCAAGTTTGGAGCAATTACCGTGCCATCAATGCGTCAGGGCACCCAGGTGGCGCGCGGCGGCGGTGACGGGAAGCCCTGATCCAGCACCACATAATGCGCCGCGCGCGGCACGCCGGCCTCGCCCTGGATCTTGACGATGTCCTGCGGGCAGGCGGAAAAGGCGACGTAGCAGTCCATATCGGCGCGCAAAGTGATGTAATCGCCGGCCTTGGTGACGACCGGTCCGGTATGGAGCGTGCGGCCGTCGCTCTGGACGGCGATGTTCATGAACACGTTGAACGAGGCGAGGATCGGCATCGGCGGCTCCAGCCCAAGTTCCCGCATGCCCTCGAACATGTTGTCGAGGCAGTTGCGGTGATACTCCTTGACGCCGAGGCGCTCGTAGCGGTGCCTGTCGCAGGCCGCCATGAAGGTGTCGTGCACGCCCGGCGAGGTGTCCTCGACGATGGTCAGGATCGGATTGCGCTTCGCTGTGACGAAGGTGTCGCCGACCACCGGATTGAGGCGTTGCAGCCAGACGCGCGTCGCCTCCATGCTCATGTGATCGGTCAGGTCGGCGGCGTTCCAGGCCCAGCAATCGACGACCTGGGTGCCGTGCGTATTGATGAGGCGCACGGCCTGGCCCTTGTCGAGCTTGAGCGCCTTGCCGTGACGCGCGGGGATTTCGATCGGTGTGCCGGTTTGCATGCCGGCGCTTATAACGCCGCGCCGCGACAAGCGGCAATGGTGTTACGCGGCGCTCTTGTCGTCATTGCCGGTCGGCGCGATCGGAGGGCCGACGTAGCGCAACTGGCGCTGCGGGAACGGAATGGTGAAGCCGGCGCCTTCGAGCGCGGCCTTGCCCTGCTCGGTCAGCGCGCGCAGCACGGTCCAGTAATTGACGTTGGCAACCCAGCAGCGCAGCCGCAGCACCACCGCGCTGTCGCCGAGCTCATCGACGAAGGTCATCGGCTCCGACGGAAGCTTCAGCACCATCGGATTATTGTTGGCGAGGTCGAGCAGGATCTGCTGGCCTCGCTGCGGGTCGTCGCCATAGTCGATGCCGAATTTCAGATCGACCAGCCGCGTCGGCAGCCGCGAATAATTGATGATGCGCTTGTTCCACAACTCGGAATTCGGCACGAACAGATAGATGCCGTCCCAGGAATGCAGTTCGCTGGCGAACAGGCCGACATCCTTCACCGTGCCGGCGACCGCGCCGGTGTCGATGTAATCGCCGACGCGGAACGGCCGCAGCCACAGCAGCATCATGCCGGCGGCGATGTTCGACAAGGTGCCCTGCATGGCAAGGCCGATGGCGAGGCCGGCGGCGCCGAGCGCGGCGATGATGCTGGTGGTCTGGATGCCGAGCTGGCCGAGCACGGCGACGACGACGAGGATGAGGATGGTGTAGCGCGCCAGCGACGAGATGACGCCCGACAGGGTCGGGTCGATGTGGCGCTGGCGGCCGAGCAGGCTGCGCAGGCCGGTCTCGACACGGCTGGCGAACCACCAGCCGACAGTCAGCATGATCAGCGCGCCGATGAAGCTCGGGATCGCCACCGCGGCCCAAGCGGTGAGCTGCGTCACGAACACGGAGATCTCGTTGCCCAGCTGCTCGACGTTCGGAACATCCATGCTTCCGCCTCCTTAAAAATGGCGAGGCCCGCGACGGGTCTGACCCATCGCGGGCGCGCCTCAACAAATCAAACAACCGCGCGGCATTATTGTGACCGCACGGAACTCGGATCTTCACACCGCCGGCACCAGCTGCTGCACCAGGATCGCCAGGCCGACGCCGGCAATGCCGGCGCCGATCAGCCGCAGCGGCGCGGCCTGCGCCATGCGGCGCATGAGAAGGCGCGCGATGCTCATGGCGGCGAGCGCGATGCTGCCCTGGATGACGGCGAGGCCGATCAGGTAGGCGACCAGCGGCGTCTGTTCGGCGCCGTAGATCGATTCACCGAGCGCGTAGCCATGCAGCAGGCCGACCACGGCGAACAATACCAGCGCCGGGCCGGCGGCCATGTCGCGGCGCGCCAGCAGCACGACGCCGAGGCCGATCACCGAGGCCGCCACCCACAGCTCGGCGGCCGGCAGGCTGGCGCCCATCAGATGCACGGCGACGCCGGCCATCATCGCCAGCACGTAGCCGAGCGCCAGCCGCGTGCCGCTGCCATGCGCGGCGGCGAGGCAGCCGACCGCCACCACCGCGGCGAAATGATCGAGGCCGATGACCGGATGGCCGAGCCCCGACATGAGGCCCTGGGCGAAGGTCGCCGGCATCTGGCCGCCCATGACGTGATGAGCCAGGGCCGGCTCGGCGGCGATGAGGGCGAGCAGCAGGCTCGGAATTCGGAGGTTTCGGCGCACGGCGGTCTCCTGTTGGGGTGCCGCAGAGTAGCGGCTCCCGCCTCGCTTGACATCCCCCGCCCCGCCCCCGACAAACCGGGCCGTCAGTTTAAACGTCGGGGTCGTCATGCCTGCCAAAGTCAATCTTGAGAGCCTGGAAAAGACCGTCAACGAGGCGTTCGACGCCCGCGACAAGGTCACGGCCAAGACCAAAGGCGCGGTGCGCAAGGCGGTCGATACCGCGCTCGACCTGCTCGATTCCGGCGCCGCGCGCGTCGCCGAGAAGCAGGCGGACGGCAACTGGCAGGTCAACCAGTGGCTCAAGAAAGCCGTGCTGCTGTCGTTCCGCCTCAACGACATGGCCGCGATCCCGGGCGGCCCCGGCGGCGCCAAGTGGTGGGACAAGGTCGATTCCAAGTTCAAGGGCTGGACGCCGGCGCGCTTCAAGAAGGAAGGTTTCCGCGCCGTGCCGGGCGCGATCGTGCGCAAGTCGGCTTACATCGCACCGGGCGTGGTGCTGATGCCGTCCTTCGTCAATCTCGGTGCTTCGGTCGGATCGGGCACCATGGTGGACACCTGGGCGACGGTCGGCTCCTGCGCGCAGATCGGCAAGCATGTGCATCTGTCGGGCGGCGTCGGCATCGGCGGCGTGCTCGAGCCGCTGCAGGCCGGCCCGGTGATCATCGAGGACAACTGCTTCATCGGCGCGCGCTCGGAGGTGGTCGAGGGCGTGATCGTGCGTGAGGGCTCGGTGCTCGGCATGGGCGTTTATCTCGGCCAGTCGACCAAGATCGTCGATCGCGCCACCGGCAAGATCTTCTACGGCGAAGTGCCGCCTTATTCCGTCGTCGTCTCCGGCACGCTGCCGGGCAACGCCATGCCGGGCAGCAATTTCGGCCCGAGCCTGTACTGCGCCGTGATCGTCAAGCGCGTCGATGAGCGCACGCGCAGCAAGACGAGCATCAATGAGCTGCTGAGGGACTGATCGATCGCGCCCGCCCCGTACTCCGCTCATTCCCGCGAAGGCGGGAATCCAGGGCGACAAATCGACGCCATCGGTTGTAGCCTTCTGGGTCCCCGCCTTTGCGGGGACGAGCGGAAAAACGAAAGCCTGAGCCAATAATGTCCGCCGATCCCGTTGCCATTACCCGCGAACTCATCCGCTGTCCGTCGGTAACGCCGGCGGAAGGTGGTGCGCTGAGCTACCTCGAGACGACGCTGAGGGCCGCCGGGTTCACCGTGCACCGCAAGGTGTTTTCCGAGCCCGGCACTGACGACGTCGAGAACTTCTACGCCCGCATCGGCACCGAAGCGCCGCATCTGACCTTCGCCGGCCATACCGACGTGGTGCCGACCGGCGATGAAAAGGCCTGGACCCATCCTCCCTTCGGCGGCGAGGTCGCCAATGGTGAGCTCTACGGCCGCGGCGCCGTCGACATGAAAGGCGGGATTGCCTGCGCCGTTGCCGCCGTGCTCGACCATCTCGCCGCCAATGGCGGCAAGCCGAAGAAGGGTTCGATCTCGTTCCTGATCACCGGCGACGAGGAAAGCATCGCCGTCAACGGCACGCCGAAGCTGCTGCAATGGGTCGCCGATATGGGCGAAAAATTCGACCATTGCATTCTCGGCGAACCGAGCAATCAGGAGGACATGGGCGACACCATCAAGATCGGCCGCCGCGGCTCGCTCAACGGCCACCTGATCGTCACCGGCAAGCAGGGTCACGTCGCCTATCCGCAGCGCGCCGACAATCCGGTACGCGGCATCGTCAAGCTGATCGACGCCCTGCTCTCCGAGCCGCTCGACAATGGCAACGCCAACTTCCAGCCGTCGAACCTGGAGTTCGTCTCGGTCGATGTCGGCAACAAGACCGTCAACCTTATTCCGGGCCAGGCCAGCGCGATGTTCAACATCCGCTTCAACGACTGCCACACGCTCGACTCGCTGAAGGCGTTGCTGCAGCAGCGCGCCGAGAAGGCCGCAGGCGGCAAGATCAAATTCGAGTTCAAGTTTCAGCCGTCCAATGCCGGCGTATTCGTCACGAAGCCCGGGCCGTTCACCGAACTCGTCTCGAACGCGGTGAAGGAGACCACCGGCCGCGCACCGACGCTCTCGACCACCGGCGGCACCTCCGACGCGCGCTTCATCACGCATTATTGCCCGGTGGTCGAATTCGGCCTGGTCGGCCAGACCATGCATGCGATCGACGAGCGCGTGCCGATCGCCGACCTGCGCGCGCTGACGACGATCTATCGGAAGATCGTCGATCGGTATTTTGCTTAGCTGTCGTCCCCGCGAAGGCGGGGACCCATACGCCGTGTCCTCTCGATAGTCCGGGGGGT
>JAHCKF010000145.1 GCA_026125925.1 Pseudolabrys sp. | reverse complement strand
CTTCGGCGATCCGACCTCTCCCCGCAAGCGGGGAGAGGTAAAGTTCACCGCGGCCGGTTGACCAGCACCAGGCCGCCGGCGACGAAGGCCACTGCGGCCAGAAAAGCCGGCGTCAGCGGGTCGTTCATGACGAAATGGCCGGCGGCGACGCCGAACAAAGGCGTCAGGAAGGTGAAGGCCGAGACCCGGCTCGCCGAGTACTTCTTGATGATGGCGAACCAAATGACGAAGGTGACCGCCACGATCCAGACCGACTGATAGCCGAGCCAGGCCAGTGCCTGGGTGTCCGGCCAGTGGGTCATGCGCTCGCCGGCGATCAAGGCGGCCAGGCCCATCAGCGGCACGGAAACGACGAGCTGATAGAGCATCACCTTTTCCGGCGAGATGGTGTTGAGCCGGCTCGCCTTGATGGCGAGCGTCGATGCGGCCCAGAAGCCGGCGGCGGCGATCAGCATCAGATCGCCCAACGTCTGCCGCGGATCGAGCGCCGGTGTCGGCACGCCGAAAGCGACGATCATGCCGGCAAAGGACAAGGCCAGGCCCAGCCACTGCGAGGCGCGGAAGCGATCGGCCGGCAGGAAGATGCGCGTGCCGGCAACGACATAGAACGGCGCCAGATAGAGAAACACCACTGCGCGCGTCGCCGTGGTGAAGGCGAGGCCCTGATAAATCAGGATGAACTCGAGGCTGAACAACACGCCGACGATGAGGCCAGATAGAAGCGTGCCATCGCGCTCGAACAGCGGAATGCGCCGCAGCACACACCAGCCGACGATCAGCACCGTGGCGATCGCCGATCGCAGCGCGCCCTGCAAGAGCGGCGGGATGTCGTGAATCGCCAGCTTCACCGCGACGTGGTTGAAGCCCCAGGACAGGCACAGCAGCACGATGACCGCGGCGACGGTAGCGTCCAGCGGCCGCGTGGTGTGGTGATGGACAGGCGGCGGCACAGGCTCGGACGGAGCGGGCGACGACATGGCGATGGAAATTCCCGGCCAACAAAATTGTCATGCCCCGCGAAAGCGGGGCATCCAGTAAACTCGACCATTGTCCGCGATTACTGGATCGCCCGCTTTCGCGGGCGACGACAGTGTTTAACGGCTGGGATGCCGCTCGCCAACTACCCGCTCAGGCCGAGCGGCAATGCGCGCAGGTGCCGGAAATCTCGATCACCGGCGTCTTCGGCACGAAGCCGGCGGAACGCGAGGCATTGCGGATCGACTCGGCGATGGCCGCGCCGGTCGCCTCGCCGACGGCGCCGCAGGTCTCGCAAATCAGGAACACCACCGGGTCGGCGCTTTCATGATTGTGCACGCAGGCGATAAAGGCGTTGCGGCTCTCGATGCGATGCACGAGGCCCTGATCGCGCAGGAAATCGAGCGCGCGGTAGATGGTGATGGGCGCCGGGCGGCCGCCCTCGCCGCCATCGGCCAGGCGGTCGATCAACTCGTAAGCGCCGAGCGGCGCGTGGCTGGCGAGCAACGCCTCGAGCACGCGGCGGCGGATTGGCGTCAGCCGCTCCTTGTGCGCCGCGCAGACTGCTTCGGCGTGCGCGATGGCGTCCGCCGCGCAGCGATCATGATCGTGATCGGGCGTCGGAAACACGTCATGCACGTGCGGCTTCTTGGTCGAAACCTTTCTCACGAGACCTTCCCACGGAACACCGCAATCGTTCCAGAATAGACCGATTGCTCCTACTCAAGTCTAACCCGAACCGGGCTCAAACGCCCGCCTCACAAACATATATATTGCGATGCAATAAAAATAGAGGCAGGTTCCCGGCGCCTCCGAAGTGTCGTACCCCCGCCCCCTCAAGGCCCGCTCGCGGCCCGCAACGATCACGAGGACTTCCATGCTCCAAGGCAAAACCGCACTCGTCACCGGCTCGACCTCCGGCATCGGCCTCGCCACCGCGCGGGCTTTGGCGGCCGACGGCGCCAACATCATGCTCAACGGCTTCGGCGACAAGGCCGAGATCGAGAAGCTGCGCGCCGGCCTGGAGAAGGAGTTCGGCATCAAGGCGAAATACTCGGGCGCCGACATGTCGAAGCCCGGCGAAATCGCCGACATGGTGGCGGCGACGGAGAAGGAATTCGGTTCGCTCGACGTGCTGGTCAACAATGCCGGCATCCAGTTCGTCGCCAATATCGAGGATTTCCCGGTCGACAAGTGGGACGCCATCATCGCCATCAACCTGTCATCGTCGTTTCATTCGATCCGCGCGGCCATGCCCGGCATGAAGAAGCGGCAATGGGGCCGCATCATCAACATCGCCTCGGCGCATGGCCTCGTCGCCAGCGCGCAGAAGGTGGCTTACGTCGCCGCCAAGCACGGCATCGTCGGCCTCACCAAGGTCGTGGCGGTGGAAGCCGCCAATAACGGCGTCACCTGCAACGCCATCTGTCCCGGCTGGGTGCTGACGCCGCTGGTGCAGAAGCAGATCGACGCGCGCGCGCAGGCTTCCGGCCAGTCGCCGCGCGAAGCGGAGATCGCGCTGCTGTCGGAGAAGCAGCCGATGCATCAGTTCACCAAGCCGGAGAACATCGGCGCGCTCGCCGTGTTCCTCGCCAGCGACGCGGCGGCATCGATCACCGGCTCGGCCTACTCGATCGACGGCGGCTGGGTCGCGCAGTGAAGACCTCCGTCATTCCGGGGCGACCGTCGAGACCCGAAGGGCGAGACGGAAGAGCCCGGAATCCATATTCGCTGACCGTGGTTATGGATTCCGGGTCCATCGCTTCGCGATGTCCCGGAATGACAGGTGATCGATGAACGACTTCCTCTCCCGGCTGTTCTGGGGCGATCAGGAAGACGCGCCGAAAGCGACCGGCGTGAAGAAGAAACGCATCAATCTGGCGCTTCAGGGCGGCGGCGCGCATGGCGCCTTCACCTGGGGCGTGCTCGATCAACTGCTCGCCGACGGCCGCATCGCGGTCGAGGGCATTTCCGGCACTTCGGCCGGCGCCGTCAACGCGGTAATGCTGGCCGACGGTCTCAACCGCGGCGGCCCGGACGAAGCACGCAAGCGCCTCTCCGATTTCTGGCGCGCGGCAAGCCTCGGCGGCGATCTGCCGGCGGTGCAGCGCGCGGTCACGGACAAGCTGTTCGCGTTGTGGCCCCGCGAGGGTTCGCCAAGCTTCGACTGGCTTTCGGCGTGGTCGCAGTATCTGTCGCCCTACGACCTCAACCCGCTCAACATCAATCCGCTGAAGGAGCTGATCGAGCGCTTCGTCGATTTCGACGGGTTGCGCAAGGACGGCCGGCAGATCTTCATTGCCGCCACCAATGTGCAGACGGGGCGACTGCACATCTTCCCGAAGGAGAAGATTTCCGCCGAAGCGGTGATGGCCTCGGCCTGCCTGCCGGCAGTGTTCCAGGCCGTCGAGATCGACGGCGCGCATTACTGGGACGGCGGCTATCTCGGCAATCCGGTGATCTATCCGTTCTTCCGTTCGACCGACACCGAGGACGTCGTCATCGTCCAGATCAATCCGCTGGAGCGCAAGAAAATCCCGCACTCGACGCGCGAGATCATGGCGCGCGTCAACGAGATCACCTTCAACTCGGCGCTGATGGCCGAACTGCGCGCCATCGAGTTCGTCAACCGCCTGATCGATCAGCGCCGCCTGCCGCACGGCACCGGACCGAAGCAGTATCGCCACATCAAGGTGCACCGCATCGTCATGGACGGGCTCGGCGAGCACTTTTCGGCGGCCGACAAGCTGCGCAATGACTTCGAGTCGCTCGAACTGCTGCACAAGCTCGGTCAGCGCGCGGCGCGGCGTTTCCTCGACGCGCATTACGCCGACATCGGCGTGCGCTCGAGCGTCGATCTGAAGGCCGAAGTCGGCCTCGAGCGCGGCTAGCGTCCACCAGAAAAGCCGAAAGCGCCGGGACCTCTGGCACGCGCTGCGCGCGGTGGTTGGGCCCGCGCTGCCATGCAATGTCGCCGGATCAGCCCTGCCGAGATTCGCGGTGCCAGAGTGTGAACTTTATTATAAGGATGCTTATTATATGAAGGCATAAGAGCCTTGGAGAGCCGCCCGTGGCCACCGCCCGAAAAGAAATTGCCTTTCTTATCAACGATGTAGCGCGTCTGTTGAAGACCTATGCCGACCAGAGCGCGCGCCGCTACGGCGCCACCCGGGCGCATTGGGCGGTGCTGTCCCGGCTCAATCGCTCGGAAGGTCTCAAGCAGTCGGAACTCGCGGAGCTGCTCGACCTGCAACCCATTTCGCTCACCCGGCTGCTCGACCGTTTGGCGGAAAACGGGCTGATCGAACGCCGGCCCGACCCCACCGACCGCCGCGTCAACCGCCTTTATCTGACGCCGGCCGCGCGCCCGCTGCTCGATGAACTCACGGCGCTCGGCGAAGAGCTGATGAGCCAAGTGCTCGAAGGCCTCGACGATGAATCCGTCAGCAAGCTGCTCGGCGACCTCGGCGTCATGCGCGAGAACCTGCGCGGCGCCATCGGCCGCGGCACCTCGCAAATCGCAACCCACGAACCGCAACTGCAAGCCCGTAAAGTCGCCCATGAGTGAAAAAGTCCTCAAAGTCGTTCCGGCCCCTGAAGCCAAGAGCAAGGCCGATCAAGCGGCCGCGCCCGACACCGCAGCCGAAGCGCCGGCGCCGTCGAAGCGGCGCAACCTGCGCCGGATGCTGTTGATCGTGCTGCCGCTGGCGGTGGCGCTGATCGGCGGCACCATCTATCTGCTCGGCGGCCGCTACGTCTCCACCGACAACGCCTATGTCGGCGCGCAGAAGGTGCTGATCACGCCGGACATCTCCGGCAAGGTGGTGCATGTCGCGGTGCGCGAAGGCCAGCACGTCAAGGCCGGCGACGAATTGCTGACGCTCGACAAGGTGCCCTTTGAGCTCGCCTTGGCACAGGCCAAGGCGAAGCGCGACGCCGCGCGCGTCGAATACGAGAAGGCCATCACCACGCTGAAGTCGCTGACGACGCTCACCGACCTCGCCGAGAAGAACGTCAACCTCAAGCAGCGCGATCTCGAACGCAAACAGAAGCTCGTCGCCTCGCAAGCCGGCTCCGCCGCCGATGTCGATACATCCGCGGCCAACATGGTGGCGGCGCAGTTGCAGGCGCAATATGCCGAGCAACAGAAGGCGACGACGCTGAGCTCGCTGCTCGGCGATCCGAACCTGCCGCTCGAAAAATTCCCGGATTATGCGCAGGCGCAGGCGGCGGTCGAGAGCGCCGAGCGCGATCTCGCCCACACCGTGCTGCGCGCACCGATCGCCGGCACCGCGACTCAGGTCGACAATATCCAGCTCGGCCGCTTCATCGCCACCGGCTCGCCGATCTTCAGCGTGATGGATGACGCCAATCCGTGGGTCGACGCCAATCCGAAGGAAACCGACATGACCTATCTGCGGATCGGTCAGAAGGCGACGCTCGACGTGGACGCATTTCCGGATCGCAGCTTCACCGGCACCGTGATCGCGGTGAGCCCGGGCACCGGCTCGCAGTTTTCGATCCTGCCGCCGCAGAACGCGACCGGCAACTGGGTCAAGGTGGTGCAGCGGGTGCCGGTCCGCATCGCCTTCGACAAGGGCCAGGATCTCAACCTGTTGCGCACCGGCATGAGCGTCAACATCTCGATCGACACGCACCACAGCCGCATTCCCTTCCTGTCGAAGGACCCGGACGCGAAGTAGCCGGACGATTGGAAGCGTCGAAGTGACGAATTGAAATGAGCACCCACTCAGGCCCCTTACCCGCCGGCCCGCGCCGCACCCTGATCACGATCTGCGCCATGACGGCGACGATCATGCAGGCGCTGGACACGACGATCGCCAACGTCGCCCTGCCCTACATGCAGGGCTCGCTGTCGGCGTCACTCGATCAGGTCAACTGGGTGCTCACCTCCTACATCGTCGCCGCCGCGATCATGACGGCGCCGGTCGGCTGGCTGGCCGACCGCTTCGGCCGCAAGATCATCTTCATTATCTGCGTCGCCGGCTTCACCGTCGCCTCGCTGCTTTGCGCGCTGGCGCAGAACATCGAGCAGATGGTGCTGTTCCGCCTGATGCAGGGCATGGCCGGTGCGGCGCTGGTGCCGCTGTCGCAGGCGGTGCTGCTCGATTCCTGCGCGGCGCACGAGCGCAGCCAGGCCATGGCGATCTGGGGCGTCGGCGTCATGCTCGGGCCGATCATGGGGCCGACGCTTGGCGCGTGGCTCACCGACAATTACTCCTGGCACTGGGTGTTCCTGATCAACCTGCCGATCGGCGTGCTGACCGTCGTCGGCATGGTGTTCTTCATGGACGACACCAACAAGCAGCATCACCTGCGCTTCGACTGGTTCGGCTTTGCCGCGCTCGCCGTCGGCATCGGCTCACTGCAACTGCTGCTCGACCGCGGCGAGCAGGTCGGCTGGTTCGAGGCGCGGGAAATCTGGGTCGAGGCGATCATATCCGCCGCCGGTTTCTATTACTTCTTTTCGCACTCACTGACGACCGACCAGCCCTTCATCAATTTCGCCATGTTCAAGGACCGCAACTTCGTGTCCGGCTGTCTGTTCATGGTGGTGATCGGCGTGGTGCTGTTCGGCACCATGGCGCTGGTGACGCCGTTCATGCAGAACTTGCTCGGCTATCCGATCCAGACCGCGGGCCTTCTGCTCGGCTCGCGCGGCGTCGGCACGCTGCTCACCATGCTGGTGGCGCCGCGGCTGATGCGGCTGACCGAGATCCGTAACCTGATCTTTCTCGGCCTGCTCATCACCGCCGGCACCCTGTACGAAATGACCGGCTGGTCGCTCGATACGCAGCAGCACACCATCGTCATCACCAGCATCATTCAGGGCGTCGGCCTCGGCCTCTTGTTCGTGCCGATCACCTCGGTGGCGTTCCTGACGCTGCCGGGCCAGATGCGCAACGGCGCCGCCGCCATCACCACCTTGGTGCGCAATATCGGTTCGTCGATCGGCATCTCGATGGTGATCGCCAACCTCACCAGCAAGACCACTTACATGCACGAACGGCTCGGCGCGCAGGTGACGCCGTTCAATGACGCGCTCCAGTTCCCCGATATCGCAAACGCGCTCAACCTCGCCACCGACACCGGCAAGGCGATGCTCGACGGCATCGTCACGCAGCAGGCGAACATGATCGCCTACCTCAACGACTTCAAGCTGCTGATGGTGCTGACGATCGCCGCGATGCCGCTGGTGCTGTTCATCGGCTCGACCCGCAAGGCGCATCAGGCCGCGGCCAAGAAGCCGGACGACGAAATCATCCACGCGATGGATTGAGGTCTCTTCCGTCATTCCGGGACGCGCCAAAGGCGCGGGCCCGGAATCCAGCCCCAACCTCTGAGTCTGCATCTGGATTCCGGGTCCGGTCCTTCGGACCGTCCCGGAATGACAGAACTCATTGTCCCCCAAACTCCTTCCTGATCTTCTCGCTGTGCGCGCCGAGCGCCGGAATGTCGCCGTAGTGCCGCTCCTCGCCGACGAAGCGCGCGCCGGGCGCCGGCGTGCTGGCGGGACCCGTCGGCGTTCCGACCGTGAGACGGCGTAGATGCGGGTGCGTCGCCAGCAGCGCGGAATCGTTGACGCGGGCAAAGGCGATGTCGGCGGCCGCGAGCTTCGCCATCAGCGGCTCGACATCCTCGGCGGCAAACACCGCGGCGACGGCGGCATCGGTCTCCGAACGGTTGGCCTGACGCTGCGGATTGGTGGCAAAGCGTGCATCGGTGCCGAGCGCGGCGTTGCCCAGCACCTTGTCGGCCAGCACGCGCCATTCGCGATCGTTCTGGATCGAAATGAGAATGTCCGCCCCGTCGCGCGTCTTGAACACGCCATAGGGCGCGATGGTCGGATGCTTGAGCCCGACGCGCTTGAACGGGTTACCCCATTCCTGATTGAGCAGCGGGATCGTCATCCATTCGGCCATGGCGTCGAACATCGAAACTGAAATGATGGCGCCCTCGCCGGTGCGGCCGCGGCGGATCAGCGCTTCGAGGATGGCCTCATAGGCGCTGAGGCCCGCGGCGATATCGACGACCGAAACACCGACCCGCGCCGGCGCCTCCGGCCCGCCGGTCACT
>JAHCKF010000144.1 GCA_026125925.1 Pseudolabrys sp. | reverse complement strand
CCGTGGTGGTGATCGAGCACAATCTCGAAGTCATCAAGACCGCGGACTGGGTCATCGACCTCGGCCCCGAAGGCGGCGACGGCGGCGGCGAGATCGTCGCGGCCGGAACGCCGGAAGATATCATCAAGGAGAAGCGCAGCTACACGGGGCAGTATCTCAAACCGGTGCTGGCCAAGAAGGACGCCGGCCCGAAGAAGAAGGGCCAGAAAGCGGCGGAGTGAGGTCGCCGGCCCGCCGCGCACAGCCCTCGACCCGTCATCCTGAGGCGCTCGCCCGAAGGGCGAGCCTCGAAGGACGACGGCCCTCGACTCCCTGCCCGCGCATCCTTCGAGGCTCGCCACACGCGCGTCGTTGACGCGCTATGGCTCGCACCTCAGGATGACGGATCAGATATCGTCAGGATTGCCCATGCCCTTCAAATGCAGCGAGCCCGCGGTGCCGACCGTGCAGCAGGACGACGACACCGTGCGCATCACGCGCTGGGACTTTGCGCCCGGGGCCGCCACCGGCTGGCACACGCACGGCTTTCCCTATTTCGTCGTCATGCTCACCGACGCGGTGATGAAGGTCGAGATCGGCGGCGACGTGACGGAAGTGCGCCTGGTAGCCGGCCAGTCCTATCGCCGCCCCGCCGGCATCGAACACGACGTCATGAACGGCGGCAGCGAGCCGATGGCCTTCGTGGAGATTGAGGTCAAGCGGCCTGCGGACCTCGCAGCGGTCTTGGCCTCCGCCCCGTCATCCTGAGGTGCGAGCCGCGTCAGCGGCGAACCTCGAAGGATGGGCGGCCCCAACAGCGGCGAGATCGTCGCGGCCGGCACGCCGGAGGACATCGCCAAGGAAAAGCGCCGCCCGTAGGGCGGATTAGCGAAGCGCAATCCGCCATTCCATAGTGCGAACGCGGCGGGTTGCACCTTCGGCTAACCGGCCTACGCAGCGCCAATTCAATCCCCCTCAGTCAACACCTCTCCCACAAACCCATCCGGGTCGCGCCAGAACTCCTTGAGCGTCCGGAAATGCTCGGTGTCGCGCACACGGATCGGCGCGAGGCCGGCGGGCGTCAACTCCAGAAGCCGCGCGTTCGGATAAGCCATCAACAGCGGCGCGTGCGTCGCCATGATCACCTGGCAGATGCCTGAGCGCTCCATCGCGCGCATGAGCTTCAAGAACTCGATCTGCCGTGACGGTGACAGCGCCGATTCCGGCTCGTCGAAGATGAAGATGCCCTGGCGCTGGCAACGCTCCTGAAAGAAGCGCAGGAAGCCTTCGCCATGCGAATGCGAGAGGAAGTCGGGCGGCGGCCCGCTGAGCGGCTCGCGCGCCGCCTCGTCGAGATAACGCGCCACGGTGAAGAAGCTCTCGGCACGGAAGAACCAGCCGTTGGTGATCTTCGGCAGCCAGCTCGCCCGCAGCGCCTTCGACAACGCGCCACCCATCTTCTCCAGCGCCTGCGAATGGTCGATCGGCCGATAGCCCTTGCCGCCACCCGCTTCGTCGTAACCGGCGAGCGCGGCGATGCCCTCAAGCAACGTCGATTTGCCAGTGCCGTTCTCACCGACGATGATGGTGATGGCGTGATCGAGATCTAGCTCGAAGCCGTCGCGCAGGAATGGCAGGCAGAACGGGTAGGCCTCCCTCTCGCTCACCCGCTCGGGTTCGAGCCACACGCGCTTGAGGTACGGCGCCGGCAGATTAATGGTGCGAGACTTCCGCGCCACGACGATTCCTTGCAATTGACCGCGCCATTGTAACCCGGATAGAGCGCGGGCCGTAGGGCGGATCAGCAAAGCGTAATCCGCCATTCATGGCATCAACGCGGCGGGTTACGCCTTCGGCCAACCCGCCACACCGTCAAAATATCTGCAATGCGCTTGGAGGGCCCGCTGGCCTGCTCTGCCGCGCCGCCACGACGTTGCGCGTGGTCAGGACGAAGCCGTCCCCTACTCCGCCTTCTCCTTCACGCGCCAGAGCTGGAATCCCACCAGCTTGAGCGCCGCCTCGATCTTGAAGCGGGAGAAGTTGTGCGGCGGCTGCGCGCCGTTCTCGACAAAGCCGGCGGGCGTCCACGGCGCGAACTGCGCCGGCAGCTTGCTGCCCTTCTCGTCGCCGCTGAAGGCGGACAGGTCATTGGCCTCGGACGTGAAAATATAGAGACGCATGCTGATGACTCCTGATCAGGTGGGCCGAGGGCCGCGCGGCGCGACCGGCTTGCCCTGGGCGTCGAATTTCGGTTTCGGCTTCGGCGCGGGCAGCAGGCCTTCGCGGATCGCTTTCTTGCGCGCGAGCTTGCGGATACGGCGAACCGCCTCGCCCTTCTCACGCGCCGTCTGTTCCGACGGCTTCTCGTAGAAACGGCGGCGCTTGAGCTCGCGAAACAGGCCCTCGCGCTGCATCTTCTTCTTGAGAACGCGCAGCGCCTGATCGACGTTATTGTCGCGAACGAAAACCTGCATCCGGCTGTGCTCCTGTTGAGGCGGGAGCCCGGACACCTGGCGCAGCGTCTCGCTGTCTCTCAGCCACCGGCGCCCGTTGCATCAGCCGATGATGGAATCGAACCTAGGCCCTTTGGCGTGCAATAGCGAGGCTTAAAGCGCGAGCGTTGAGCGCACGGCGCTCCGGCAGGCCGGATCGTCCCGGGCCGGGCCCTGCCGTTTATGTCAGCGTCTCTGCCCACTTTTTATTCCTACCTCCGATCGACTTTGATCCTATGATTTACTACCTTATGCCCGCTTGCCCTTCGAGGGTGCGAACCGGTTGCTCCGGCTCGTGGGGGTGGGCGCGGCGCCCGCGGCTCGTGCCTTCGCAAGGCATGAGGCTCGGGCGGCGTAACTTAAACGTCAAAGACCGTTCAACTGCGACAGGCTTGCAGCCATAGGCCAATGGCGCCTCAGCTTAAGTCCTGAAACGGGTCGTTCCCGTGCGTGGGTTTTGTAGCCACTTCCCGCCTCATGTTGAGGAGCGCTCCGCAGGAGCGCGTCTCGAAGCATAGGGCCACCCCCCTCCTTCGAAACGGGCGCGTTCCGCGCCTTCCTCAGGATGAGGGCGGAGAATGGCCCGGCCGGGACAGCCCGGCGGCGGCGCCTATAGGTCGCCTGCGCGCGGCGCTTCATCGCGCCGTCATCGATCCGTGCTGTGGTGATCCGCGCGGCGCAGCGCCGTTACCGCCATTTGATCCAGCGCAACAAGCGCGGCGGCGGCGGCCGCTACGGTTCCGCGAAACAGGACCAAAAGACGCCGACAGGAACACCCGCGTCACGCATGATGGAGGCCGCCATGTCAGCCAGCAGGACACTCGCCGCCGAGGCGCATCACAGCACCTTCCTCCAGCGCGCCGTCTGCGACAAATGCGGCGAGGCTCCGGTGGCGCCGGATCATGCCGACTACCTGTCGAAGCGCGGCATGATCCGTTACGTCTGGACCTGCGCCGCCTGCGGCCACCACTTCTCCACCGAAAGCCCGGCTGCGCTTGGCCCCGAACAGGAGCAGGAAGCGGTCAAGGCGTTCTGGCCGTCGCTGCTGGTCGGCTGAGTCCGCAGCTAGCGCGCGTTGCCAGGCGCCGCTCATGCGCGGCCTTCGCCGCGAGCGACTTGCATTATCCGCTTTTCGAAGGCACCACAGCCGTCCTGACCGGCGCCGCGGGCTCGCCCCCGTGCACGCTTCAAGAAAGACGGCTTATGGCGGAAACGGCTCCCTCCACCTGGTTCGACATCGCCATCGCGGCGCTCAAGCGCAACGAGGTCCGGCTCATCACCTTCGTGCCGGATCGCGTGCTGGCGCCGCTGATCGCCGGCCTGCAAGCCGACCCTTATTTCGACGTCATCTCGACAACGCGCGAGGAAGAAGCGGTCGGCATCGTTTCCGGCGCCTGGATGGGCGGCGTGCGCGGCGCGGTGCTGATGCAGACCAGCGGCTTTGCCACGCTGCCGAACGTCATCGCCTCGCTGCTGGTGCCATACCAGATCCCGGCCATCCTCATCGTCTCGGAACGCGGCACGCTCGGCGAGTTCAACATCGGCCAGGCGCTGGTCTGCCGCACCATGCGGCCGGTGCTGGATTCGCTGGCCACCGAGCATCACACCGTGACGCGCATCGACGAGTTCGATTTCATCCTCGACCGCTCGATCCAGCAGGCGGTGAAGACGCAGAGCCCGGCGACCCTGATCCTGTCGCCGCTGCTCACCGGCGGCAAGACCTTGTCAGCGGCGGAGCGCGCGCGATGACAAAGACCATTACCATCGGCAACGTCTCCGTCGAGGTCATGAACCGCTTCGATCTGTCGAAGCGCCTTGTCGCCCTCTTGAAGAACGACGAGGCCATTGTCGCCGGCATCGGCAACACCAATTTCGATTTGTGGGCGGCCGGCCGCCGCCCGCAGAATTTCTATATGCTCGGCAGCATGGGCCTGGCCTTTCCGATCGCGCTCGGCGTTGCCATCGCGCAGCCCAAGCGCCACGTCATCGGTCTGGAAGGCGACGGCTCGCTGCTGATGCAGCTCGGCGCGCTCGCCACCATCGCTGCGCACAAGGCGCAGAACCTGACGATGATCGTGTGGGACAACCAGAGCTATCAGATCACCGGTTCACAGCCGACCGCCACCGCCGGCGGCGCCGACATCGTCGATGTCGCGCGCGCCTGCGGCATCAAGCAGAGCCTGTGGGCGCGCTCGCCGCAGGATTTCGAGGCGCAGGTCAAGAAGGCGATCGCCGGCGGCGAGAAGACGCTGATCGCGTGCAAGACCGACGATGCGCCGCCGCAGGGCCAGACCCACCGCGATCCGGTGCTGATCCGCGAGAACTTCATGCAAGGGCTCGGCGTGCGCAGCGCCAGAACCTTCGCGCCGGAGTGAGGCGCGGCGGTATCGTTTTCCATGCGCGCATGGCGCGGCGCGTTTTCCATTGCGGCGCAAAATCGAATGTTCACTCGGGCGTCTTGCGCCGGCGCGGCATTGCTCCCATCATATTCATAACATGTGAAGCATCGCGGCTTTCGGCGAGCTTCACGGAATAAACAGGTCGAGGAAACGAAAGGTTCAGGCCCATGACAGCCCTGGCGCGGGTGCAAATCGCCCTCCTGTTCTATTCGTGCTTCTGCGTCGTCTGCTTCACCGCAGCGGTTTATGCCGCCGCCATGTTTCCGCCGCTGGTGCCGAATGCCGGTCTGTGGATCGCCGGCCTCACCGCCGCAGGCATGTTCGTCGGCGCGCCGCTCGCCTGGCTGGTTGGCAAGGCGCTGCCCCGCGAGTGGCACAGCCCGCTGGTGGCGCGGCAGTCACCGCTGGCCCACGAGCCGGCGCGCGAAGTTTAGCTGCCCCCGCGCCTTCCCCGTCCCTGACGCATAGCCCGGCCGCCGGTCGCGGTTGAGGACGCAATTTCTTTCGCAGCGCAAAACAAAATTTGTCGCACCGCGTCACGATGTCCGGCAATTTTGGCCAGGTATACTGACCTAATTACCGTTCGCCCGTCAGTTTTTGTTGCCCGGACTCTTGGTTTCTGCGACGTTAATCGGGCGGACGGTTGAGGGCGCTGATGCTTCTCCTTTTTTCCGGAGACAACGCAGTTCGCGACACCTTCCAGCTCGCGGAGGAAGTCGCGCATTTCGGCCTGTGGCAGATCGATCTCGCCACCGGCACGATGACCTGCTCCTCGAACATGCTGCGCCTGCTCGGCCTGGCCGCTTCGGCACCGGCCGCCGAAGCCGAGGCGATGCGCTTCTCGACGCTGGAGCGGGTCACGCACCCCGACGACATGCCGGTGATCGCCGAGATTCAGCACATCATCGCCGACGGCCTGCCCTTCGATCGCCAGTTCCGCGTCATTCATCCCAACGGCCGGGTCCGCCATCTGTCGATCCACGGCGAGGTCGTGGTCGATGCCGCGGGCCGCAAGAGCCGCGCCATCGGCGTGCTGATGGACGTCACCGTCCATGCCGAGACCATGCGCGCCTCGCAGGTCGATTCCGAGCGCGTCCGCGCCATCATGACGGCGATCGACGGCCGGTTCTGGACGGCGCGGTCGGACGGCTTCCGCACCGATCTCCTGCTGCGCAGCGCCAACAGCAACGCCGTCCCCGGCACCTGGCTGGGCTTCAACTGGCTGACCCGCGTGCATCCCGACGACGTCGCCCGCGCCCGCGCCGCCTGGGCCGAGGCGCCGGAGCACATCCGCAGTTTCACGCTCGATTTGCGCGTTCTGGGCGAGGACGACAGCTATCACTGGCGCCGCCATTACTGCTCGCCGATCGTCAATGACGACGGCTCGGTGCGCGAGTGGGTCGGCCTGTCGCTGCTGATCAACCAGGAACAGGCCGCCGCCCAGGCCGAGCCGGGGCTGCTCACCGGCGCCCAAATTCGCGCCGCCCGCGGCATTCTCAACTGGTCGGTCAAGGATCTGGCCGATCGCACCGGGCTGTCCACCGGGGCGCTGCGCCGGATCGAGGCACATGAAGGCTACAACCGAAGCGCCGCCGCCCCCCTCCTGCTGATCAAGGATGCGTTGTCCGCCGCCGGCGTCGATTTCTTCGTGCTGCCGAGCGGCGAAGCCGGCGTCTACGCCACGCGCAAGGAGAACCGCCTCAAGCTCGTGGCCAGCCGTGCGCAGCCAAAAAAAGTTTCGCTCTGATCGTATCGGCGCCGGCATTATTTCGCCGGCCGCAAGCCCGGGGCGGCAGCGATCGAGCGAATTTGCAGGCGTGCCTAGCCGATGCGGTAAATCGCACCCGCTGCTCCCCCACTTTCTGACGGCGCCTTCATGCGCCCGTCATATTTTCGCCGGGGGCGTATTTTTCGCCGGCTAGCGGCGGTTCCAACGATCCATCAAATGTACCGCAACACGTCGGCACGGGTCCGACACCATGGATGGATGAAAATGATGGATAGCGGTATCGTGAAGCGATCGGTCCTGATCAAGGGCCGCAAGACCAGCGTCAGCCTCGAAGACGCCTTCTGGAATGCTCTGCGCAGCATCGCCGCCGAACGACAGGTGTCGAC
Organism: Pseudolabrys sp.; assembly: GCA_026125925.1. Next base: position 1,188 of record JAHCKF010000144.1, on the reverse strand, counting down.
GCCGTCGCTGCTCGCCGACATCGAAATGAATCGCGGCAACGCCAACCTGTCGTCGGCGGTGCGGCAGTTTGTGATCAACTACCTGCTGGCGATCAACGAAGAGTATCGCAAGATCATCGCCAAGCACGGCGCCGCGCCGGCTGGCGCGGCCAACGCCAACGATCATGCGCAGAACGGCAGCGCGCCCGTCGCGGCCCCGACGCTGCGGGCCATGGCGGGCTAAGGATTGGCCCGTCCATCAGCCGACTGATCGGCCAACTCAGCGCGACGCCAGGGCCTTGTCCTTGGCGTCGGCGCGCTGCGTCGCCGGCCGCGCCACCAGACGTGCGACGTAAGCGGTGAATTCCGGCCGCTCCGGAAACAATTTGAAGCTCATGCCCCAACGAAGGTTGGCGCCGATGACCACATCGGCGGCGGTGAACTGTTCGCCCATCAGCCACGGCCCCTTGGCCACAGCCTGCGCGACGACGTCCATCGTGGTGTCGAAATCGCCGTAACCGAGCAGCGCCCGCCGCGCCTCCTCCTTGCGCGGCGCCGCGCGATCGGTCGCCGCCGGCTCGAGACAGCCCGGCCCGAAGAACAGCCATTTGAGATAGACTCCGCGGCGCGGCGTGCCGATCGGCACGTTGAGGCCGGCGTCGGGAAATTCGTCGGCGAGATAAGTGCAGATCGCCGCGACCTCGGTGATGATCGTGTCCTTGTGGCGCAGCGCCGGCACCTTGCCCATCGGATTGATCGCCAGATAGTCGGGCTGGCGGTTCTCGCCCTTCTCCAGGCTGAGCAGCTTGATGTCGTAAGGCTGGCCGAGCTCCTCCAGCATCCAGAGCGTGACCGACGAGCGCGAAGGCGACGCGTGATAGAGGGTAAGGTCGGCCATGGGCGCTCTCCGATGTTGGCGGCACAAGAAACGATCATGATAAGGTGCCACGCATCTTATCGTCTGCCAGCCCCCGCGCGTTTCAGGAACCCCCGCTCATGCAACACAGCGTTTCCGACAACAAAGAGCGTCACCGCTTCGAGCTCGAAGCGGACGGCTACATCGCTTTTTCGGAATACAAGCGCGCGCCGGGGTTGATCACCATCACGCATACCGAAGTTCCGAAAGAACTCGGCGGCCGCGGCATCGGCACCGCTCTGGCGCACGGTCTCATGGAATTGATCCGCACCGAGGGCATCAAGGTGAAACCG
>JAHCKF010000143.1 GCA_026125925.1 Pseudolabrys sp. | reverse complement strand
GCCTATGCCGGTCAGGCCGAAGCCTTGCTGAGCGAGCACAAGGTGGCGGCGATCTTCGGCTGCTGGACCTCGGCGTCGCGCAAGGCGGTGCTGCCGGTGCTGGCGGAGCATGATGCGCTGCTGTTCTATCCGAGCCAGTACGAGGGCGAGGAGCAATCGCCGCACGTCGTATACACCGGCGCGACACCGCAGCAGCAGGCGCTGCCCGCGGTCGATCATCTGATCGGGCTTGGCCGCCGCCGCTTCTTCCTTGTCGGCACCGACTACGTCTATCCGCGCACCACCAACGCCATTGTCCGCAACTATCTCGAAGGCGCGCACGGCATTGGCGCCGATGCGATCGATGAGCTCTACACGCCGTTCGACGAAACCAGTTGGCGCGACACCGTGCACCGCATCCGCCGCTTCTGCGGCAAGGACGGCGCCATTATCGCGACCTTGTCGGGCGACTCCAACGTCCACTTCTTCCGCGAGCGCGCGCGCCAGGGTCTCGACGCCGACATTCTGCCGGTGATGAGCCTGTCGCTCGGCGAAGCGGAAATGCCGGCGCTGCACGAGCGCAATCTCGTCGGCCACATGGTGGCGTGGAATTACCTGCACACGCTGGACACGCCGGAGAACCGCGCCTTCATCGCCGAGTGGCGGCGCTTCACCGGCGACGAGGCCGCCATCACCAACGATCCGATGGAAGCGACCTGGATCGGCTTTCATTTGTGGACGCAAGGCGTCGCTGCGGCCGGCACCACCGAACCGCGCGCGGTGCGCGCCGCCCTCGCCGGTCGTTCGCTCCGCGCGCCGTCGGGCTTCGACGTGCGGCTCGATCCGGTGAGCCAGCACCTGCACAAGCCGTCGGTGATCGGCCGCATGGATGCGAAGAACGTGATCTGGCCGGTGCGCGTCAGCCCGGGCCTGATCGCGCCGGCGCCGTGGAGTGAATGGCTTAGCGAACGCAGCGCAATCAAGAAGGCGGGCTAGAAATCCGTCACCCTGAGGTGGCCGCGCACTTGCGCGGCCCTCGAAGGGCGACGGCCCGGGCCGTGCATCCTTCGAGGCTCGCTGCGCTCGCACCTCAGGATGACGGATTCAGCTCATTGCTCTGACTGCATCGGCAATTGCTTGCGCCTCCGTCACCGGCAGCGAGCAGCGCTCGCCGACGCAGACGAAGGCCGCGCTGCCCGACACCGCTCTCACCTTGTCCTGCGCCGGATGCCATGGCGCCAGTGCTTCCGGTGACGATGCGCGCAAAACAATTCGAGAAAGATGCGGCAGCTTGAGTGCTTCTTGCGCGAAGGCTTCCGCGTCCGGTCCGGTGCAGACGATCTCGGCGGCGCGCAGACGGAAGTCGAGCGCGTTGAGCAGCGCAACGTGGCCGAACAGGTTCTGTGCCGCGGTGGCGAGAATGTTCTCGAGCAGGCGGTCGGCCTGCACCCGCCATTTGTCGTCACCGGTCAGCGCCGCCAGCCGCACCAGGTTTTCCGCGGCGAGCGAATTCGGATTCGGCGTCGCGTCGTCATTGGTTGCGGCCGGGCGCACCACCAGCCCTTCCGCATCGTCGGCGGTGAGGAAATAGCCGCCATTGCCGGGATTGGCGTAGTGGCGGTCGAGCGCCGCCTGCCAGACCAGGGCCTGATGCAGATAGGCGGCGTCGCCCGTCGCTTCGTTGAGCGCCAGCGCCGCGCGGATCATGCCAGTGAAATCCGAGGCCAGGCCCGGCACCAGCAGCTTGCCGGCGCGGTAGGAATGCCCGAGGCGGTCGCCCTGCGTCATTTTACTGGCAATGAAATCATAGGCTTGCTGCGCAATGGCGAGCCACGCCGGCTCGTCGAAGGCGCTGGCGGCATGCGCGAGGGCGGCAATCATCAGCCCGTTCCAGTCCGCCAGCACCTTGTCGTCGAGACCCGGCCTGATGCGTTTCTCTCGTTCTTTCAGCAACTTACCGCGCAACATGGCCAGCCGCGCCTCATCCGGCGCCGGTGACCCCTCGGCCCCCATGTTGCGCGGTAAGTGCTTGAGGCGATTGAGGATGTTGTGACCTTCGAAGTTGCCTTCCTCGGTCACGTCATATTGCGCTGCAAAATAATCGGCATCCGGCCCCAAGAGTTGGCGGATTTCCGCAAGCGACCAGACATAGAATTTGCCCTCCTCGCCCTCGGAATCGGCGTCGAGCGAAGACGAGAAGGCCTTGGTTTCATTGGTCAACTCCCGCTGGAGCCAGCCGACCGTCTCGGCCGCGCGGGCGCGGTAAAGCGGATTTTTGCTGCGGCTCCACGCTGCAGCAATCAGGTCGAGAAGCTGGGCGTTGTCGTACAGCATCTTCTCGAAATGCGGCACCAGCCAGCGCTCATCGACCGAATAGCGGGCAAAGCCGCCGCCGAGGTGGTCGTAGATGCCGCCTTCGCAGATATGGGCGAGCGTGAAGTCGACGAGGTCGAAAAAGCGCGGGTCGCCGCCGCGGTCGCCGGCCCGCCACAGCATTTCGTAAAGCGAGGCCTGCGGGAATTTCGGCGCGCCGCGCAGGCCGCCATTGCCGGTGTCGAAGGCATTGCCGAGCTGCTTGGCCGCGGCGTCGAGCTCCTTGAGCCCGATCGTGACCTTGCCCTCGGGCCGCGCCGTCTCGCCCAGCCGCGCCAGCAGCGCGGCGCGGTTCTGCTCGATCTTGGCCGGCTCCTCGCGGAACAGCCGCGACACCTCGCGCAGGATGCTGGTGAAGGCCGGCCGGCCGAACTTCGATTCCTTCGGGAAATAGGTGCCGCCCCACACCGGTTCGCCCGCCGGCGTCAGGAACATGGTGAGCGGCCAGCCGCCCTGCTCGCCGAGCAGATGCAGCGCGTTCATGTAGATCTGGTCGATGTCGGGGCGTTCCTCGCGATCGACTTTGATGTTGACGAACAATTCGTTCATCACCGCCGCGGTGGCTTCATCCTCGAAGCTCTCATGCGCCATCACATGGCACCAGTGACAGGCGGCATAGCCGACCGACAGCAGGATTGGCCGGTTCGAGGACTTGGCTTCGGCGAGCGCCTCCGGCCCCCACTGCCACCAGTCCACCGGATTGTGCCGATGCTGCAGCAGATAAGGCGACGTCGCGTCGGCGAGGCGATTGGTGTGCGTGGGGCTACCTGCTGTCATCGAAGTTTCTCCGTCGTCGTCCCGGCCAAGCGCCACTCGGCGAGCGAGCCGGGACCCATAGCCACTAACGTCTCGGCTAACGGAATGACAGGGGATATGGGTCCCCGCTCGAAGGCGTTCTGAAAGAACGCCCTTTTGCGAACGTCCATGCGCCGGAACGACTAAGCCTACCTCACCCCTTGCGTCGTTCCGCCATCATTGCCGCCGGCCAGCAGGCTTGGCCCGATGAGACCGATGATCGCTTTCCAGGTCTGGTTCTTGAGCGCGACCAGCGGCGGATTTGCCAGTTCCGCAACGGTGGCTGCGGTGGCTTCGCATCCCGGCACGAGGCGCGCGATCTTCACTTCGCCATCGGTGTAATAGCGGTCGCCGCCGCCATTCCACGCCATCAGCGCCGGGCCGATGCCGGTGACCTCATAGATCGCCTCGACCACCTTTGCCTGTTTGAGGTCGTCGGTCAGGCCGTCACGTTCGGCGTCGATGTCGGGCGCGATGTGATGCGTGATCTGGCCGGTATAGTGGCTGATGCCGACACTGCGATCGAAGGTCACGGCGCCGAGCCAGACCGGCCGCCCTTCCTCGCCCTGTGCCAGCACTTGCCAGTAACGCACATGGTGGCGGCGGTCGGCGCTGTTGCCTGCGGGCTTTTCGAAAGCAAGGTCCTCGCGCCGCCCGTCGTAGTAGAGGTTGCTTACCGGTGCGTCGCGATAAGGACGATGCATGACGACGCTGCCGACAATATCGATGCTGGAGCGCAAGGTGATCGGGTCGGCCGGAAACCAGCCCGCCCGGTGCATGGCGCACAGCACATCCGTCTTTGCGCCCACCAGGCCGGCATTGATGGCGTCGCCGGGGATGGCCTGCGCGGTGCGCGTGACCATGGAGAACCCGGCCAGCTTCGTCTGATGTTCATAGTGCGTCCAGGCAAAGGGCAGCAACACATAAGCGATGGCGAGATAGAGCGTGACGGCCGCGACGACGGCATAGGCTGTCCGGACGGTGGCGCGGCGATGACGCATGCGTGCAAGACTAGGCGCGGCGTGCCGTGCTGTCATGGGGCCCATGACCGGGGCCCCATGACCGCGGCCTCATGACTGGCGCAAGACGCGTTACCTGACGCGGTGCCAGGTCTCGCTGCGGCAAAGCATGAGTGTCGTACAGCCCTTCAGGCTGAGCGTGTCGCGGCTCTGGATGGTGACAATGCCGGTGAGCGTCTCGCCGCTTTCAACATCGAGCAGCGGCCCCTCCCACATGTTGTGAGCGGTCTTGGCGGCATTCTTGAGCAGCGTCTTGCCGGACCCATTGCCGAGCTTGGACGCGGTGATGCGCGCGCACAGTCTGTCGCCGCATGAATAGAACCGTGCTTCGATCTGCGTATCGGCGCGCTGCCAAAGTCCGGCCGGCGTCATCGCCGGTGACGGCCCGGTGAGCAGTCCGGTAAACACTGCGACGATGCTGGAGACGAGGAGATCGATCATCATACCGATCGAGGTTAGCGGGGCGGGCGAGGTACGCTATCATGCCGCGGCGGCGTTTGACATTGGCACGATGAAGCGGCGGCGCCCGGAGGTAACACAGATGCGATTTATCAATTCACCCGCGGCGCGGGCGCTGAAGCTGCCGTTCAGCCAGGCCGTTCAGGTTGGCGATGTGCTTTATCTCTCGGGCCAGATCGGCAACAGGCCGGGCACGCTCGAGCTGGTACCGGGCGGCATGGCAGCCGAAGCGCGGCAGACCATGGAAAACATCGGCGCGGTGCTGAAGGAGAACGGCCTTTCCTACGCCCACATCTTCAAGGTGACCGTGATGATGGCCGACATGGCGAAGTGGGCCGACTTCAACAAGGTCTATGTCACTTATTTCGATGCGGACCGCCTGCCCGCGCGCTCGGCCTTCGGCTGCAACGGCCTGGCGCTCGGCGCGCAGCTGGAGTTGGAGTGCATGGCGTATGTGGGCAAGCCGCGCTAGCCGACCGGATCATTTCTTACTCGGAACGACGTCAGGACGGCCGCCGCTGCGTCGTCGCAATCCAGATTCCGATGAATACAGCGATGAGCCCGAGCACCAGGTTGAGCGTGATCGGTTCGTTGACTAGGACGGTGGCGAGTAGCCCGGCGGCAATCGGATTCACTGTCATGGTGATGGCCACGCGCGTTGGCGTCGTTCGTTGCAGCGCCAGCACCCAGAGGATGAAAGCGAGCGCACCGCCGCCTACGCCAAGATAAATGCCGGCGGTCCATTGCGGTGCGCCGAAACTCGCAAGTGCTGCGATGTGGCCGGTGAGCAGGCCGAGCAGGATGAGCCCAGCCGCGCCCGCTCCCATGCCGAGGGTCAGAAATCCAAGCGCGCTTGAGCGCTGCATGAAAGGCCGCGACCAGACATTGTAAAAGGACATGCACAGCACCGCGCCGGTCATGATCAGTTCGCCGCGCCAGGCGCCTGCGGGTGCGGCCGGGAGTCCCGAAGCCAGCGCCGCAAACACGCCGAGCACGGCGATGCCGACACCGAGCGACTTGCGCGCTGACAGCGGTTCGATGCCGAGCACAGCGCCGACGACCATGGTCTGTAAGGGCAGCGTCGAGAGTGCGAGACTCGCGCGCGCGGCGGTCGTGTAGCCGACCGCGATATTATAGAGCACGAAGAATAGGCCAAAGAAGCAAAGCCCGAGCGCGATGACGGCGGGCCAGTCGGCGCGGGGCGGCCATTTGGCCCGCATTAGCAACGCTACCGGCAGCAAAACCACAAACCCGACGCCCCAGCGCAGAATAGCGAGCGTGATCGGATCGGCATTGCCGACCAGATAGCGCGTCACCGCCGCCGCGGTGCCCCCAAGGCTGCTCGACACGATTGCGATGAGGACACCAATGAGCTCGGACAAAAAAGCGTTCCCGAAATGTTCGCGTCGACAATGTCCCCAGGTTGTTTGATTCGCAATGGACTGGGGCGTGGCCGTGCATAGCGCTTCGTTTCCGACGTGTGTTGCGACGCTTGACGTCAAGCGCTTCGCGGGGCTTCGGTGAGCTGTCATGCATCCGTCGGCTGCCACCATCTTCGCCCTCTCCTCCGGCCGGCCGCCGGCCGCCATCGCGGTGATCCGCATTTCCGGCCCGCGCGCCGGCGCCGCGCTTGAAGCGCTCGGTGTCAAGGTGCCGCCGCCGCGTCAGGCCAAGCTCGCGCGCATGCGCGATCCGCGCTCGGGCGAGATCATCGACGAAGCGCTGGCGCTGTGGTTTCCCGGGCCGAACAGCGAGACCGGCGAGGACGTCGCCGAATTGCAGGGTCATGGCGGGCCGGCGGTGATCGCCGCCATTCTCGACGCGCTGGGTTCGATCGACGGCCTGCGCATGGCCGAGCCGGGCGAATTCACGCGGCGCGGCTTCGAGAACGGCAAGCTCGATTTGACGGCGGTGGAGGGGCTGGCCGATTTGGTCGCCGCCGAAACCGAGGGCCAGCGGCGCCAGGCGTTCCGGCAGATGAAGGGGCTGCTCGGCGATCGCGCCGAGACGTGGCGCAAACGGTTGATCCAGGCGCTGGCGCTGGTCGAAGCCCGCATCGATTTTTCCGACGAAGCCGATGTGCCGGAGGATTTGCTCGGGCCGGCCCTCGCTATCGTTCAGGAATTGCGCGACGAGATCGGCACCGCGCTGGCCGATGGCGGGCGCGGCGAGCGGCTGCGGGAAGGGCTGGTCGTCGCCATCGCCGGGCCGCCGAACGCCGGCAAATCGACCTTGCTCAACCGGCTGGCGCAGCGCGAGGCGGCGATCGTTTCGCCCTACGCCGGCACCACCCGTGACGTGATCGAGGTGCATCTCGATCTCGGCGGTTTTCCGATGACACTGCTCGATACCGCCGGCATTCGAGAGACCGACGACCCGGTGGAGATGGAAGGGGTGCGCCGCGCGCGTGCCCGCGCCGCGGCCGCGGATTTGGTGCTGTGGGTGACGGATGCCACGGCTGCGGGGGCCACCGGGCCTGATTTGGCGGCGGATGGCGGCCGTCACGTGCCGATTTGGCGGATTGCCACCAAGATCGACCTGCTGGACGCTGCTTCGGCTGATTTGCCGCGCAGCAAAGACGTGCAGCATGAGGGTGCTGGCGTGGATATGCTGCGCAGCAAAGAAAGCGAAGGGGCCCGCGATGACGGGCCTGACCCGAGGGGGGTGGGGCCGGGGAGGCCAGGGCGGCTGACTGCCTCCGGAGGGCCGGCGGCTGTCGTCCCTTCGGAAGGGAGAAAGGTTCCTGAGGGCTCCGGCCTGGCTGAGCCCACAGCCACGAAGAGTAACGGACGAAGAAATGAATCGTTGTCCACCGAAGTGCACGGGCAGATTTCACAAGCAGAGTCCGTGGCTTATAAGAATGAACTCATAAGTCGTTCTTTCGATGAAATTAAGTTCACTTTATCGGGTCGGTCCGGCGATGGTGTGGATCGCCTTATCGCAGCGCTATTCGCCTTCGCCGAGGGGCAACTCGCAGGCGCCGAACAGGCTTTGGTCACGCGGGAGCGCCATCGCCAAAGTCTTGCTGCGGTGCAGCAAATCCTGTCGACTGCTCTGAGCCGTTTTGGTGGCTCCCGCGGCGAAGGTCAGGAAGAGCTACTGGCCGAAGAATTACGGCAAGCTGCTGTGGAACTCGGCCGACTGACGGGCCGCGTGGACGTCGAGGACATCTTGGACGTCATTTTCCGGGATTTCTGCATCGGCAAATGACAGGACGTCCCGATGTTTCACGTGAAACATCGGGACGTCTGGAAACTTTTGACCGGTCCCGGCGGGTCCGGTAAAGGGACGTCCATGCGCGAGTTCGAGGCTAAATTCGACGTCGTCGTGATCGGCGGCGGCCACGCCGGCTGTGAGGCCGCGGCCGCTGCGGCGCGTATGGGTGCGCGGACGGCCCTCGTGACCCACAAGTTTGCGACCATCGGCGCCATGTCGTGTAATCCCGCCATCGGCGGCCTCGGCAAGGGCCACCTCGTCCGCGAGATCGACGCCCTCGACGGCCTGATGGGCCGCGTCGCCGACCGGGGCGGCATCCAGTTTCGTGTCCTCAATCGCCGCAAGGGCCCGG
>JAHCKF010000142.1 GCA_026125925.1 Pseudolabrys sp. | reverse complement strand
CTCGAACACCGGATCGCGCTCGACCTTGTAATAGGCCTTGGCCACCGCCGGCCCGCGCACCTTGAGGCGGCCGAAGGTCTTGCCGTCCCAGGGCAGGTCCTTGCCGGCGTCGTCGGTGATCTTCATATCGACGCCGAACGGCGGATGGCCCTGCTTCATCTGCACGTCGAGGCGCGCGTCGCCGGTGAGCTTGGCGTATTCCGGCTTCATGGTGCACAGCGAGCCGAGCGGGCTCATCTCGGTCATGCCCCAGGCATGGATCACTTCGACGCCGTATTTGTCCTGGAACGTCTTGGTCATGGCGCGCGGGCAGGCCGAGCCGCCGATGACGACGCGCTTGAGGTCCGGCAGCGTGCCGCCGGTCTTTTCCAGGTCCTGCAGCAGCATCAGCCAGATCGTGGGCACCGCCGCGGTGAACGACACCTTGTACTTCGTCAGCAGTTCATAGATCGAGGCGCCGTCCATCTTGGCGCCGGGCAGGATCAGCTCGGCGCCGACCATCGGCGTCGTGAAGGCGAGCGACCAGCCATTGGCGTGGAAGAACGGCACCACCGGCATGCACACATCGGCCGAGGCGAGGTTCTTGGAATCGGGCAGCGCGGCAATGAAGGCGTGCAGCGTATTGGAGCGATGCGAATAGACGACGCCCTTGGGATCGCCCGTGGTGCCGGAGGTGTAACACATGCCGGCCGCGGTGTTCTCGTCGAACTGCCGCCACTGGAAGTCGCCGTCGACTTCGGCGATCCAGTCCTCGTAAGGCACGGCGCCGCGCAAGGTGGTCTGCGGCATGTGCGCCTTGTCGGTGAGCACGATGAATTTCTCGATCGACGGCACCTTGTCCTGGATCTTCTCCATCAACGGCACGAAGGTGATGTCGACGAACATCATGCGGTCGCCGGCATGGTTGATGATCCAGGCGATCTGGTCGGGGAACAGGCGCGGATTGACGGTGTGATAGATGGCGCCGACGCCGAGGATGCCGTACCAGCACTCCAGATGCCGCCAGGTGTTCCAGGCGAGCGTGGCGACGCGGTCTCCGAGCTTGATGCCGTCCTTCTCCAGCCGCTGCGCCACCTTGAGCGAGCGGGCACGGACTTCGGCATAGGTCGTTTCAACGATCGGCCCTTCGACCGATCGCGTCACCACCTTGCGGCCGCCGTGAAACTTCGCCGCATGGTCGATGATGCGGTGAAGCAACATCGGCCAGTCCTGCATCAGCCCGAGCATGGCATTCCCTCTCCGGTTTTTTGGGCGCGGGTGTTCCCGTCGCCGGCAGCAGTTGCTTTTGGGCTGGCCCCTCGCCAGCCGTTCGTCAGGTTAGCGGGCCGCCCGCATTGTGGAAACGGTCAGTTGCGTCCCGCTCAGGATTTTGTGCCTCGCACAAATGCCTGATTCATGGCAGAGATCGGTCGGTATGTCGGTGGTGGCAAGATTTTGCATCGCGATGGCGTGGATCTTTGGCGCGGCGCTCGTGACGGGTCCCGTCCTTGCCGATGACGTGCCGCTGCCCAAGCCGCGCCCGGCCAAGCCTTCGGCCCCGGCGCCCTGGCGCGAGCCCTTGTCGTTTCGTGAGGCGGCCGGCGCCGAGTTCAATTCCGCCGCGGTGACGTCGGCGCCGTCACCCTGCCGCACGCGGTTGGAAAAGATGGCGACGCTTGCCGTCATGCCTCGGCTGATCGGACCCGGCATTTGCGGCGCCGACGACATGGTCGAACTGGAGAGCGTCCAGGTGGAGAAGGGCCGGCGCGTCGAGATCAGGCCGGCGCCGCTGCTGCGCTGTGAGATGGCGGAGCAGTTCGCCCTGTGGGTGCGCGATGACGTCACCGTTCGTGTCGCCAAGGCCGGAATGACGCTCGCCAGCGTCGAGACTTATGACGATTACAGTTGCCGCGGCCGCAACCGCGTGTTCGGCGCCAAGGTCAGCGAACACGGCAAGGGCAACGCAGTCGATATCCGCAGCCTCACCTTTGCCGACAAGAAGGTGGCGATGCTGACCGACAAGACGTTCGGCAAGGATATCCGCACCGACTTGCACGATTCCGCCTGCGAGCGCTTCACCACGGTGCTGGGGCCGGGGTCGGACGGCTATCACGAGGAGCACATCCACGTCGATCTGGCGGCGCGCCGCAACGGCTACCGCATCTGCCAATGGAACGTGCTCGAGCCGCCCCCACCACCGCCGCCGCCCAAGCCGGCCGAAGTTGCCAAGGCCGACGATGCGGCCAAGCCCGAGCAGGCGCATGACGACGGAGCCGATAAAGCGGCTCCCGATAAACCGGTCGACGCCAAACCTGTCGGCGCCAAGGCCGCCAAACCGCCGCGCGTCGAGATCGCGCTGGTCGATGTGCCGTTGCCGCGACCCCGGCCGCCGGCGAAACACCGAAAAACGCGCCCTCGCGTGCACTTTCCTTTCAACCTTTTGCGCTAGGCCGAAAGCATGACGATCGACGCGCCCAGCCGGTTCGCACCCGCGCCGCCTCCGTCGCGGGTCATCACCCGGCGCGGACTGCTCAAGACCGGCCTCGGCCTGGCCGGCGCCGGCGCCATCGTCGCGCCGGGCACGACCGCCTATGCAGCGATGGAAGCCGCCAACAGCCTCGTCATCACCGATTATACCTTGCGGCCGCCGCGCTGGCGCGCCGGTCAGCGTCTGACCATCACGGCGATCGCCGACATCCATGCCGGCGGGCCGAACATGGGCGTCGAGCGCGTACGCCAGGTGGTCGACGCCGCCAATGCCTTGTCCAGCGATCTCATCGTGCTGCTCGGCGACTATTTCGCCACGCATCGCTTCGTCACCGAAGTGGTGCCGCCGGAAGTGTGGTCCTATGAGCTGTCGCGGCTCAAAGCGCCGCTTGGGGTCTATTCCATTCTCGGCAATCACGACTGGTGGCACGGCATCGAGCCGACCCGCGCCGCGCTCAAGAATGTGCGCCTGGCGCCCATGGAAAACGACGTGGTGCTGCTGGGCGAACCCGGCGCGCGGTTCTGGCTCGCCGGGCTTGGCGACCAGCTCGCCTATCGCATCGGTCATGGCCGGTTCCGGGGCGTCGACGATTTGCCCGGCACCTTGCGTAAGGTCGATACCGACGATCCGGTCATCCTGCTGGTCCACGAGCCGGACATCTTCACCCAGGTTCCGGACCGGGTATCGCTGACGCTCGCCGGTCATACCCATGGTGGCCAGATCCGGCTGCCGCTGGTACCGCCGGTGTGGACGCCATCGCAATATGGCGCCCGCTTCGCCTACGGCCATGTTGTCGAGCAGGGCAGGCATCTGATCGTGTCCGGCGGGCTGGGCACCAGCAAGGTGCCGCTGCGCCTCGGCGTGCCGCCGGAAATCGTCCGGGTGACGCTCGGCTAGCTTTCCTTCGTGCCCCGGACGCATCGCAACGCGAGCGCAGCGAGGGGTGCGATGCAGAGCCGGGACAAGAATCAAAAACAAAAACGGCGCCCGAAGGCGCCGTTTCGTCTCAGCCCCCGTAACGTGTCTTAGCGGAACAGGCCGCCGGCAGCCGCCAGGCGCGGCGACGACGAGCCGAACGGCGCGTCGCCCTGGCCCGGCGCCAGCACCACCACAACGGCGCCCGGCTTGACCCGGTTGTAGAGGTCGATGACGTCCTCGTTGGTCATGCGGATGCAGCCCGAGGAGATGGCCTGGCCGATATATTCCGGTTGGTTGGTGCCGTGGATGCGGTACAGCGTGTCCTTGTTGCCCTCATAGAGATACATCGCGCGGGCGCCCATCGGGTTCTGCGGGCCGCCGGACACGAAGTTCGGCACGTCCATGCGCTTCTTGATCTCGGCGGTCGGGGTCCAGGTGGGCCACTCGGCCTTGCGGCCGACCTTGGCGACGCCGGACCAGGCGAGGGCCTCTTCGCCGACGGTCACGCCGTAGCGGATCGCCTTGCCGCCATCGAGCACGTAGTAGAGGTACTTGGCGTCCGAATCGATGACGATCGAGCCCGGCTGTTCCTTGCGGTGATAGGCGACGATAGCCCGCTGAAACTGTTCAGGAATCGTTACTTTTTCGTACGGGGCCGCGGCCAGCAGCTTCTTGTCGCGCGGCGTCATGCTCGCTTCCGAGGCCGGCTCGACCGTCGTCTGCATGCAGCCCCCAAGCATCAATCCGACGCCAAACACCGCCAACATCAATGCCTTAGCGCGCATGTCAGTCCCTTTCCTGGTCGCCGTTGCGGCGCCCGTCGTTGTGTATTCTGCAGTGCAATTAAACGAAGAAGGCCCGCATTAGCCACGTTTCTTCAGCTTTGGGACGCAGCTTCTTGTGAACCTGTTGCAGGAATGCCGCATTTGGCTCACTTTTGTGACGGCCCGGACGCGGAACCAGGGCGCCGTCTTTAAAAACAAGTTTGCCGTCAAGGTCTTAATAGAGAGTTTACCATAACGAATGGTATACTGACTGGAGAACGGCGGATGTTTATTCTGGGGCGTCGATTCCACCATCAAATACAAAAACTTGCGTAATTCCGCCCCACTTGCCGCCAACATAGAGCCTTGAGGAAATCCCAAGGACCAATGGAGCCAAAGTAAAATGACCGCGCCTAAGGGTTCGGACCGTCAGCCGCAGCAGCAACAGCAGCAAGGCACGTCCAGTCAGCTCAAGGAGCGTTACGGCAAGATCGGTATCTCGGCGGTGGCCGGGGCCGTCCGTCACAAGCCGGAAAAGAAGCCGGCCGAGAGCAAGCGCTATATGCCGGTCGACAGCGACTGAGCGCGCTGACTTTATAGTTCGCGGCCTCGATCGAGGGCCGCCCCTCATGCTCACCATCCCACGGACGACGGGCGCCGCGCGCGGAAGATGTGCGCGGCATCGTGGCCGCGCGCGTCATTGCTAAATTCGAGCTTGCACGCGACGTTGCGATCTGGCCATGAAGGCATGGGGCGCGCTAATGCGCCGCATGATGCGGCGTTCAGCGGCAGGGTGACGGATGCTCTCGATCTTCGTCCAGCGTGGCACCATGCTCGAGCGGGTGCAGGTCGAACCCGGCGAGGATTTGACCGAGACCCCGGTCTGGATCGATCTCGTCAATCCCACCGTCCAGGAAGACAAGCAGGTCGAGCACATCCTCGGGATTGCGATTCCGACGCGCGAGGAGATGCAGGAGATCGAGGTCTCCAGCCGTCTCTATCTCGAGAACGGCGCACGCTACATGACCGCGACCCTGATGTCGCAGTCCGACACCGCGACGCCGAAGACTACGCCGGTCACCTTCATCCTGTCGAACCACGCGCTGTGCACCGTGCGCTACGATGCGCCGCGGCCCTTCGCCCTGGTCGAGCACAAGCTCAGCCGTTTCTGCGGTCCGAAGGTTACCGGCGACAGCGTGCTGATGGACCTGCTCGACGCCGTGGTCGACCGGTCCGCCGATATTCTCGAGCGCATTGCCGCCGAGGTCGATGCCGTCTCGCACACCATTTTCGAGCCGGAGGTCGGATCGGGTCCGCCGTCTTATCATGAAGTTCTCAAGACGCTCGGCCGTAAGGGCGATCTGACCTCCAAGGTTCGTGAGTCGCAGGTCTCGGTCGGCCGCCTGCTGTCGTTCCTCGCCAACGAGGCCGAGGGGATGAAGTGGCCGAAGGACGCGAAGCTGCAGCTCACCTCGATGCAGCGCGACGTCATCTCGCTGTCCGATCACGCCACTTATCTCGGCGGCAAGATTCAGTTTCTGCTCGATGCGCTGCTCGGCATCGTCTCGATCCAGCAGAACGACATCATCAAAATCTTTTCGATCGCCGCGGTGATCTTCATGCCGCCGACGCTCGTCGCGTCGATCTACGGCATGAACTTCAAGCATATGCCGGAACTCGACTTCAATCTCGGCTATCCGATGGCCATCGTCATCATGATCGCGGCGGCGATCGGGCCGATCCTTTTCTTCAAATGGAAGAAGTGGCTGTAGGCGGAGGGAGAAGCGCGTCTGCGCCTCGCGGAGGCCGTAGCCCGGATGGAGCGGAGCGAAATCCGGGGCGGCTTTCGATCGTTCGCGGGTTACACTCCGCTTGAGGCGGGCCACGAGCTCAAGACACTGCCATCAAGCCCTTGATCTGCTGTGAAACGGCGCGGATCGCGGCCTTATCGAGCCTTCCGGCGCGCCGCTCGATCCGTGCCGACTCAATGCAGGCGATTTTTGCTGGTCTGACGACCGACGGCGCGGGCAAGCCGGCGCGGCCGAGATCGTTGATTGCCACATCGCAGGGCCAGCCCTCGTTGCCGCTGCTGGTGATCATGGCCAGCCAGACGAGGCCGTATGGCGAGAGCTTTGGCGACGAAATCACGAGGGCGGGCCGCCGTTTCTCGGCGAGGCGATCGGCATAAGGAAACGGTACGACGACAACGTCGAAGGCGACAACTCGCGCGTTCTCAGAGCGAGCCATAGGCCTTCTCGTCGGCCTCGCTCGACCATTCGGAGAAAGTCGCGAATGGATCCTCGGTTTCTGGCGTGGCCTTGTCCAGCAGGATACCGTCCGGGGTTTCGCGATAGCGCAAGGTATCGCCCGGCTTGAGGCCGAGTTTGTCCCGGACGGCGCGCGGCAGCACGGTCTGACTTTTGACCGAGACCTTCGAATAGGCGGCGGGTTGGCGGACCGGACGGTTCATGGCAGTAAAAATAGCTTGCCGACTTACGTCTTACAAGAAGCCTCGAAGCATGGGCGCCGAGACGCGCCACTCTTTCCGTAAGCCGCCCCGGCGCTCGCACGCCGGTGCGATGACGCACGCGTGATCGGTTTGGCGCCCCCCAAGGCTGGGGATTTCAACCTGCCGGTTGGAACCCGGAGGCGGGCGGCGACGTTCTCAGCGCATGCAAAACAGGAAGCCGCGCATCGTCATTACCTGTCCCGACACCGGCATCACGGTCATCAGCCGCATTGCCTATGAGGACATGATCAATCCGCTCCGGGCGCCGATGCAGTTCAAGTGCCCGTGCGGGGAGACGCACGATCTGAAGTTCGTCGGCCCGCGCAGCGGTCCCGGCGGCAGCCATGGCGGTCCCTTCGACACGCCGCCGGTCCGTAAAGAAACATCTTTCTTCAAATAAGAGCGTTTTCGAGCGAAGTGGATACCGGTTCGCGTGAAGAAAACGCGTCGAAGCAACAGGGCGGTGTCGTTCAGACGTGCTGGCCGCCGTTGATGTGGATCTCGGCGCCGTTGACGTAAGAGCTTGTCTCCGTGCACAGCACGTAAATGATCTTGGCAACTTCGTCCGGGGTGCCGAGCCGCTGCATCGGGATTTGCTCGACGATCTTCTCGGTACCCGGCGACAGGATTGCGGTATCGATCTCGCCGGGCGCGATGGCATTGACGCGAATGCCGAGCCGGCCGAAGTCGGACGCCATTTCCCGGGTCAGCGACGCCAGCGCCGCTTTCGATGTCGCATAGGCCGCGCCGGCAAACGGATGTACGCGCGAGCCGGCGATCGAGGTGACGTTCACCACCGAGCCCTTCGCCGCTTCCAGCTCATTCACCAAGCCGCGCGCCAGCATGATCGGCGCGAAGAAGTTGACGCTGAACACCCGCTTCCACACGTCCATCGTGGTGTCGATCGAACCAAGGCGCTTGCCGCCGTCGGCCTTCGGCGAGATGGCGGCGTTGTTGACCAGCGCATGCAGCTCATGGCCGTCGAGCCGGCGCTTGATCTCCTCGATCGCCGCGAATGTATTTTCTTCGTTGGCGAGATCGACCTGAATGTGGTCTTCCGGCCCGGCGTCCCACGGGCAGTTTTCCGGAAACGGATGCCGCGAGCAGGTGATGACGCGCCAGCCGGCGGCGGAAAACCGCTTCACCGTGGCGTGGCCGATGCCGCGGCTGGCGCCGGTGAGCAGAAGCGTGCGGCGCGGCTGGTTGGTTTGCGAAGTGGGCATATTCGTCTCCAGACCCGTCATCCTGAGGTGCGAGCGCGGAACGCGCGAGCCTCGAAGGATGAGCGGCCAATGATCTTATAGTTTGGGGCCGTCGCCCTTCGAGGCTCGTCCTGCGGACGAGCACCTCAGGGTGACGGATCGAAGCCGCCGGCGGACGTACGGTATCACGGATAAAGCCGCGTCTTGGTCCAGGCGGCGCCGGGATTGTCGCGCTTGAACACGATGCGGTCGTGCAGGCGGAACGGACGGTCGTGCCAGAATTCGATCGACGACGGTACGATGCGGTATCCGGACCAGTAAGGCGGACGCGGCACATTGCCGA
>JAHCKF010000141.1 GCA_026125925.1 Pseudolabrys sp. | reverse complement strand
GGCGCCGCCGCTCGCCGAGCAGGGCCTGCCGCGTGTCGTCGCCGCCGGCTGGTACGGCTTCATGGCGCCGGCTGGCGTACCGGCGCCGATCGTTCAGCGGCTCGACAGCGAGATCAACCGTGCCTTGAGCGAAGCGGAGATGAAAAAGAAGTTCCTCGAGCAAGGCATGGAAACTCACGGCCTGAACGCCGCCGACTTCGGCAAGTTCATCGATGCCGAAACGGCGAAATGGGCCGGCGTCATCAAGGCGGCCGGCATCAAGGGGGCGTGAGGCTCAGGGAGCGGCTGGAGCGGGTGAAGGGAATCGAACCCTCGTATTCAGCTTGGAAGGCTGCTGCTCTACCATTGAGCTACACCCGCAACTCACTGACGCGGCGGCATAATCCGCCTTGCCAGGCTGCCGGCGGGCGTTAAGCCAGCCGACCGTGAGCCGTCCCCGACTGCTACCGGAGGCCAGGGATCAAGGCAAGGGTGCAGGCGACGCGGCGAAGGCGCGGCGGGTCAGGCGTACTCGGCCCGAACCAGCGCCGCGCCCTCGACCATGGCCCTGAGCTTGCCGAAGGCGACCTCGCGCGGCAGGTACTTCATGCCGCAATCCGGCGCCGGGATCAGGCGGTCGGGGCTGACATGCTTGAGGCCGAGGCGGATGCGCTCGGCGACACGCTGCGGCGTCTCGACCACCAGATCGGACAGGTCGAGCACCCCGAGCATGATCTTCTTCGGCGCCAGATCGGCGAGCACGCCGAGATCGATCTTGGGTTGCGCGCTCTCGATCGAGATCATGGTCGCCGTGGTGTCGGCGAGCTCGGCGAGAAAGGAATAGCCGGTCGGCTTGGTTTCGCCCGGCACCACCGCGGCGTAGCCGAAGCACAGATGCACCGCGGTCGGCACCTTGATGCCTTCGAGCGCGCGGTTGATCGCCTTGACGGCATAGCGCCGTGCGCTGTCCGGATCGTTGCGCACCCAGGGCTCGTCGAGCTGGATCACATCGGCCCCTGCCCGCACCAGATCATGCGCCTCTTCGTTGACCGCGGCCGCCATGTCCATCGCCAGCGCTTCGGCGTCCTTGTAGTGCTCGTCCTTGGCCTGCTGGCTCATGGTGAAGGGACCCGGCAGCGTGATCTTGGCGACCCGGTCGGTGTTGGCGCGGAGGAACTGCATGTCGCGCACCTCGACAGGACCGTTGCGCCGCACCCTGCCGACGATGCGCGGCACCGGCGTCTGCTGGCCCGAGCGCGCCTTGACGAAGCCGGGGTTCTCGATATCGACGCCGTCGAGCGCGGTGGCGAAGCGATTGGAATAACTCTCGCGCCGCATCTCGCCGTCGGTGATGACGTCGACTCCGGCGCGTTCCATGGCGCGGATGGCGACGATGGTGGCGCCATCCTGCGCCTGCTCGAGCCATTCGTCCGCCACCCGCCACATCTCCTTCATGCGCACGCGCGGCACCACCTTCGACAGCATCTTGCGATCGACCAGCCAGTCGGGCTGCGGATAGCTGCCGACGACGGTGGTGGGGAACAGTTTCTCGGCCATGACGACTCCAGGACTTGCGATGCTTAAAGGCTAGGCGGTGGCCGGCGCCGGCAACCGGGCGTCGGCGACATCGTCCTTCGATGCGACGCGGCGGCCGGCGGTCTGCCAGGCCAATGTGCGGCGCTCGATGGCGCGGACCGCGAGATCGAACGCGATCGACAGCAGCAGCACGACGATGATCGCGGCGAAGACGCGCGGGCTGTCGAGAATGGTGCGGTTGATGGTGACGAGATAGCCGATGCCGCTCGCCGAGGTGAGCATCTCCGAAACCACGACGCCGATGATGGTCAGCGCGCCGCCGAGCCGCAAGCCGGCGAGCACCGTCGGGATCGCCGCCGGGATGATGACGCGGCCGATGAGTTGCGGCAGCGTGGCGCCCATGCTGCGCGCCGCCAAGAGATATTGCTCGTCGATGGTGCGGATGCCGGCGGCGGTGGACAGCATCACCGGAAAGAAGCCATAGACGCCCGCGAAGGCGATCTTGGATTCAGAGCCGATGCCGAACCACGCGGTGAAGATCGGATACAGGATGACGATCGGGATGGCGTAGAGGCTCGACACCACCGGCAGCATCAGGTTGCGGATGACGGCGACGCCGCCGACGATGGCGCCGAGCAGGATGCCGACGCCGCAGGCGATCAGCATGGCGAAGAAAACTTCATACAGGGTGACCATCAGGCCGCCGAGATAGATCAGCCGGTCGCTCCACAGCACGGCCAAAGTCTTGGTCAAAGGCGGCACGAACAGTTCGGGAAGAATGCCGAGCCGCGGCACCGCCTCCCACAGGACGAGCACGCCAAGGCCGATGAGACGGCGGACGGTTTGCGGCGACGGCCTTTCCATCGCCCTACTCCTTCGCCCGGATCTGCTGCCAGATCCGTTCGCGCAACTGGCCGAACTTGTCGGTCGCCATCATCTGATAGGTGCGCGGCCGCGGCAGATCGACGGCGACGCGGTCGATGATACGGCCGGGCCGCGCCGACATCACCAGCACCTCGTCGGCGAGATAGACCGCTTCGGTGAGGCTGTGGGTAATGAAGACCACGGTCTTGTTGGTCTCGTCCCAGATGCGCAGCAGTTCGTGGCCCATGGTCATGCGCGTCTGTTCGTCGAGCGCGGCGAATGGCTCGTCCATCAGCAGCACCGGCGGGTCCTGCACCAGACCGCGCGCGATAGAGACGCGCTGCTTCATGCCGCCGGACAGTTCATGCGGGTAGCGGCCGCCGAAGCTCTCGAGCCCGACCAGCTTGAGCATCGCCTGCGCGCGGTCGCGGCGCTCGCCGCGCGGCGATCCCTTGAGCGCCAGCGGGAATTCGACATTGTCGAGCGCGGTCAGCCAGGGGTAGAGGCTCGCCTCCTGAAACACGACGCCGACGCGCTGCGGATCCGGCGACGGGATCGGCCGGCCGTCGCACAGGATGGTGCCTTCGGTCGGGGTGCGCAGGCCCGCCAGCATCATGAGCAGCGAGGTCTTGCCGCAGCCGGACGGGCCGACGATGACGGTGAAGCGCCCGGCCGGCACGGTCATGTCGATGTCGGTCAGCGCCGGCACCGCGCCTTCACGGCCGTGATAGATATGGCTCACGCCGGTCACCTCGACCGCGTTCGCCCGTCCCGTCTCCACCTGGGGCTTCAGCTTCGCCACCTGCTGCATCTCACCTCCAGTGACCGGACCAGTTCGTTAAACGCCATCGCCGCCAGCGCCAGCACGATCACGCCGGCGAACAATTGCGGCAGCATGAAATTCTCGCCCCAGTTGGCGATCATGTGGCCGACGCCGGTGCGCGAGGCATACATCTCTGCGATCATGACGCCGGTGAAATTGAAGATCATCGAGATGCGCACCGCCTCGAGCAGGATCGGCATCATGCTCGGCACATAAATGCGGCGCAGGATCTGCGCCCGCGTCGCGCCATAGGACTGCGCGACCAGGATGTACTCGGCCTTGACCGATTCGACGGCGGCGCTGGTGCTCATGATGACGATGAACACCGTCGAGAAGGTCGCGTACGCCACTTTCTGGCCAAAGCCGATGCCGAAGGCGAGGATGAACATCGGCAGGAAAATCGATTTCGGAATGCTGAAGACGTAGAACAGCATCGGCCGGAAGATGGCGCCGAGATAGGCGTTTTCCGCGAGCAGCACGCCAAGCGCGGCGCCGAGCGGCACGGCAATGACGAAGGCGACCACGACCTCGGCCGCCGTCACCGCCATGGCCCCGCGGAAATCGCTGCGCGCCACGATGTCGCCGAGCGTCGCCAGCACCTGCGACAAAGGCGGCAGCAGCATCGGATTGACGATCCCGGCGCGCGGGAGAAACTCCCACGCGCCGAGAAAGACGACGAGCATGGCGAGCCGGGTCAGGAGTGTCGCGGTCCTGCTCATTGATGATGTCCCGGACCGCGCGCTACTTGGTCGGCACCGCCTTGAACTTCTCGGTGTAGATCTCGTCGATCGGCGCCAGATCCGTCATGCCGACGAGCTTGGCCATATCGAGGCCGCGCTGCACCCACTCCTTCTTCATCTCGCCGTCGGAGGACAGTTTGAGGATATTGCCCTCGAGCTCCGCTTCGGCGATCTGCGGCGGGATTTCGTCGACTTCGGCGATCAGCTTGATCGCGCCTGCCTTGTCGTTCTTGAGCACGGTCATGGCGCCGAACAGCGCATTGACCGCCTTCTGCACCATCTGCGGCTTTTCCTTGATCACCTTGTCGGAGGCGATCCAGACGCCGCTGAGATGCTCCGGCATCGCCTTGCCGTAATCGATCAGGGCGCGGCCGGACTTCTCCTGCAACACTTTGAAGCTGAGCGGCGAGTACAGCACGATGGCGTCGACATTGCCGGACAGCATGTTGGGCACCAGGCCGCCGCCGCCGAGCGGCACCGCCGTGAACTTCACCTTCTTGTCGGCCATGGTCCAGCGCGCGATGATGTCGCTCGCCGAGCCGGCCGAGGTAATGCCCACCTTCTTGCCCTCGAGATCCTTGACGTCCTTGATCGGCGAATCCGGCTTCACCATCAGATACCAGCCGGTGTAGCCCATGCCGGCACCGGCGACGGCCTGCGTCTTGACGCCCTTCTTGATGCCGGCGGCGACGATCGCGGTCGAGCCGACCGTGAGATCGGCGGCGCCCGCGGCGACCGCTTCGAAGGCCTCGGCGCCGCCGCGATAGACGGTCAGCTCGGCCTTGATGCCTTCCTTCTCGAACAGCTTATAGCGCTGTGCCGCTTCCGAGATGATGGTCGGGTAATAGGTCTTGGTCGGCAGCGCGATGCGAACCGTGTCCTGCGCGGCCGCCGGCAGCGCATTCGAGAGCACGATGGCCAGGCCACCCAGCACCGCGGCGGTTACGCCGATCGCCATCCGGCCGCGCGTCGTCGTTGACTTCATGACGTTTCCTCCTCGCCCAATTGCTGTGCGCGCAATGCGCTGCGCCCAATTGTTGTGCGCACGCGCCTTGCGCCGCGAGGCGCCCGCTTCATGATGCGAGCGGGCTGTCTCGCAGGGATGCGAACCATGGCAGTTGTAGGAGTGTATGACAAGACGATGGGCCGGCCCAACGCATGGCGTCACGCCATGGGAAACGGCCCACGAACCTGCGTCAGGATGACGCGAAGCAAAACGCGCTTAAGCCTTCTCGCTCGCTTCGGCTTTCAGTTTCTGCAGCGCTTGCAGCGGCAGCGGATCGAGCCCGGCGCCACCGGCATCGAGATGCGCAAAGATGGCGCTGCGCATGCGCGGGTCCCAGAACTTGCGGATGTGCGTCGCGATGCCGTCGACATCGCCGCCCTGCTTCTGCGTGGCGAAGAACTTGCCGATCTGGTTGGCCATATAGACAAGCTTGACGGGTGAGTTAGCCGGCGACGACATGGAGGCTCCGCTCTTCCTTGATGCGCTCAGGGTGCGTGAAGATTTCGAATCCGTCGGACCGGGCCACCGCGACCAAGGTCATGCCGGCAGCTTCCGCGGCCTGAACCGCGAGCGCCGTCGGCGCCGACACGGCGACCAGGATCGGAATGCCGACGACCACCGCCTTCTGGATCATCTCGATCGACAACCGGCTCGTGACCAGCGCGAAGCCGCTCTGCCGCGAGACATTGTCGCGCAACAGCGCGCCGCACAATTTGTCGAGCGCGTTATGGCGGCCGACATCCTCGCGCATGATCAGGCTGTCGTCGGCCGGACGGTAGAACGCCGCGCCATGCACCGCGCGGGTCTGCTGGTTGATGATCTGGAGTTCGGACAGCGCGCCGCTGGCGCGCATGATGTCGCGCGGAGACACCGCGACATGATCGGCGAGCGGCGACAGCGGCCGCATCGCCTCGGTCAGCGACTCGATACCACACAGGCCGCAGCCGGTCGGACCGGCGAGGTAACGCCGCCGCGCCGCCAGGGCGCCGGCGCGATCTTCGGTCAGTCGCATCTGCAGTTCGATGCCTGCCTCAAGTTCGAGCACTTCGAGGGACTCGATCTCGGCCGGCGTCGTCACGATGCCTTCGGTCACCGTGAAACCGACGGCGAAGTCTTCCAGGTCCTGCGGCGTCGCCATCATCACGGCATAGGAGGTGCCGTTATAGGTGAAGGCGACCGCCGTCTCCTCGGCGATGACGCGCTCGCCGGACGTGAAGCGCCCTGCCCGCCAGGCCAGCCGTTCGACGGTGCGGACCGGACCTGTGACCGGCTTTGCCACGGCCTACTCCGCAGCTTCCGCCGGAACGATGCGCCGCGTCTCCTTGGAGAAGCGCTCGTATTCCTCCTGCCACGGCGTCGGGCCATTCGACGGCGAGACCTGCACCGCAGTGACCTTGTATTCCGGACAATTGGTCGCCCAGTCCGAATAGTCGGTGGTGATGACGTTGGCCTGCGTGTCCGGGTGATGGAACGTGGTGTACACGACGCCCGGCGCCACCTTGTCGGTGACCACCGCGCGCAAGGTGGTCTCGCCCGAACGGCTCGCCAGCTTGACGAAGTCGCCGTCCTTGACGCCGCGGTCCTCGGCATCCTGCGGATGGATCTCCAGCACGTCCTCGTTATGCCACAGCGAGTTGTCGGTGCGCCGCGTCTGGGCGCCGACATTGTACTGCGAGAGGATGCGGCCGGTGGTGAGGAGCAGCGGGAAACGCGGGCCGACCTTCTCGTCGGTCGCCACGTATTCGGTGACGATGAACTTGCCCTTGCCGCGCACGAAGCCGTCGACGTGCATGATCGGCGAGCCTTCGGGCGCATTGTCGTTGCACGGCCACTGCACCGAACCGCGCTCCGCCAGCATGTCGAACGAGACGTTGGCGAAGCCGGGCGTCAGGCGCGCGATCTCGTCCATGATCTGCGACGGATGATCGTAGTGCATCGGATAGCCGAGCGCGTTCGAGATGAGGCAGGTGATCTCCCAATCCTCATAGCCGTTCTTCGGCGTCATCACCCGGCGCACGAGCTGAATGCGGCGTTCGGCGTTGGTGAAGGTGCCGTTCTTTTCGAGGAACGTCGAGCCCGGCAGGAAGACGTGGGCGTAGCGCGCGGTCTCGTTGAGGAAAAGGTCCTGCACCACGACGCATTCCATCGCCTCGAGGCCGGCGGCGACATGCTTGGTGTCCGGATCGGACTGCAGGATGTCCTCGCCCTGGATGTAGATGCCCTTGAAGGTGCCATCGACGGCGGCATCGAGCATGTTATTGATGCACAGGCCGGGCTCCTTGTCGAGCGTCACGCCCCAGTCCTTCTCGAAGAGCGCACGCGGCTCGTCGAGCGAGATGTGGCGATAGCCGGACAGCTCGTGCGGGAACGAACCCATGTCGCACGAGCCCTGCACGTTGTTCTGGCCGCGCAGCGGGTTTACGCCGACGCCGGGACGGCCGATATTGCCGGTCGCCATCGCCAGGTTGGCGATGCCCATGACGGCGGTCGAGCCCTGCGAGTGTTCGGTGACACCGAGGCCGTAGTAAATGGCGCCGTTGCCGCCGGTGGCGTAAAGGCGCGCCGCGCCGCGGATCTGCTCTGCGGCGACGCCGGTCGCCTTGGCGACGCTTTCCGGCGAGTTCTGCGGCAGCGAGACGAACTCGGCCCAGTGCTGGAATTCATCCCAGTCGCAACGCTCGCGGATGAACTTCTCGTCGTAGAGCTTTTCAGTGACGATGACGTGCGCCAGCGCCGTGAGCATCGCAACGTTGGTGCCGGGCAGAAGCGGCAGATGATAGGCGGCATCGATATGCGCCGACTTCACCATTTCGGTGCGGCGCGGATCGATGACGATGAGCTTGGCGCCCTCGCGCAGGCGCTTCTTCATGCGCGAGGCGAACACCGGATGCGCCGCCGCCGGATTGGCGCCGATGACGATGATGACGTCGGACTCTTCGACCGAGTCGAAGTTCTGCGTGCCGGCCGAGGTGCCGTAGGTCTGGCCGAGGCCATAGCCGGTCGGCGAGTGGCAGACGCGGGCGCAGGTATCGACGTTGTTGTTGCCGAAGGCGGCGCGGATCAGCTTCTGCACCAGGAAGGTTTCTTCGTTGGTGCAGCGCGACGAGGTGATGCCGCCGACCGACGAGCGGCCGTACTTCTTCTGGATGCGCGTGAACTCGGACGCGGTATAGGCGATCGCCTCATCCCAGCTCACTTCCTTCCACGGCTCGTGGATCGAGGAGCGGATCATCGGCTTGAGGATGCGCTCCTTGTGGGTGGCGTAGCCCCAGGCGAAGCGGCCCTTGACGCAGGAGT
>JAHCKF010000140.1 GCA_026125925.1 Pseudolabrys sp. | reverse complement strand
GCGCCGATCAACCGGCCCGACTATTACGACGAGGTCGGCGTTTTCCTCGGCGCCAGCTATTTCCGCGCCGTCGCCAAGGGCGAAACCTACGGCCTGTCGGCACGCGGCCTCGCCATCAACACCGCCGATCCGAAGGGCGAGGAATTCCCGGCGTTCCGGACGTTCTGGATCGAGAAGCCGCAGCAGGGCGCCAGTTCGATCGTCGTGCACGCCCTGCTCGATTCCAAGAGCGCGGCGGCGGCCTATCGCTTCACGATCCGGCCCGGCGCGACCACCATCTACGACGTCGAGATGGCGGTCTATCCGCGCGCCGATATCGCCGAGCCAGGTATCGCGCCGATGACCAGCATGTTCTTCTTCGACGCCAATGACCGCGCCGGCATCGACGACTTCCGGCCGGCGGTGCACGATTCCGACGGACTGGCGATGCATAACGGCCGCGGCGAAGTGCTGTGGCGGGTGTTGACCAACCCGAAGGACCTGCAGATCTCCAGTTTCTATGACAACAACCCGCGCAATTTCGGCCTGCTGCAGCGTCAGCGCGATTTCGCAGCGTATCAGGACCTGGAATCGCATTTCGAGACGCGGCCGAGCCTGCGCGTCGAGCCGATCGGCGACTGGGGCTCGGGCGAGGTGCGCCTAATCGAGATTCCGACCCGCGAGGAAGTCCACGACAACATCGTCGCTTTCTGGCGGCCCAAGGACCCGCTCAAGGCCAAGGGCGAATACAACTTCACCTATCGCCTGCACTGGGGTGAAGGCAAAGGCGGTGAGGGTCTCGCCCGCTTCATGAAGACCATGAGCGGCGCCGCCGGTGACCAGGACCGGCTGTTTGTCTGCGACATTGCCGGCCCCAACCTCAAGGACGTCAAGCCTGACGCGGTGCGTGCCGACGTCACCGCCAATGTCGGCAAGATCAAGAACGTCGTCAGCCAGCCTAACCCGCAGACCGGCGGCTGGCGGCTGTCGTTCAACCTCGAGCCCGGCAACGAGGCGGTCGTCGAACTGCGCGCGCGCCTCATGCAGAACGACGAGCCGCTGTCGGAGGCCTGGGTTTACCGATGGACGCCGTAGCGAAAAACCGCGCACGGGCGGAGCAGCGGCAGGCCGGGCAGCGCGACCTGCCTGCGTCCTTGCCCGCGTTCCTGCCGCCGGAAGCGCCGATCGACATGCCGGGCCAGCCGCTGCACGGCGCCGGGCGGCCGCCATCGCCCGACAGCCTGCGGCCGCGCGGTCTGGCCTGGCGGCGCGCTTTCGTCGTGCTCGCCACGTTGGGCATGACGGCCTTCGCCGCCGAGCAGATGTATCTCGTGCTGTCGGTGTCGTCGCTGACCTTGCTCGAGACGGCGATTCTCGTGCTGTTCGTCATCCTGTTCGCCTGGATCGCATTTTCCTTCGCTAACGCCGCCATCGGCTTCGTCCTGACCTTGTCCGGGCATGACCGCACCTTGGGCATCGATCCCGAAGCGCCGCTGCCGGACCTGCACCATCGTCACGCGCTGCTGGTGCCGACCTATAACGAGGAGCCGGGGCGGCTTTTCGCGCGGTTGCAGGCCACCTACGAGTCGGTGACTGAGACCGGACGTCTCGATCATTTCGACGTCTTCGTCCTCAGCGACACCACCGATCCGGCGACCTGGCTCAACGAGGAGAAGCAGTATCTGGCGCTGACCGAGCGGACCGGCAGCCGGCGTCTGTTCTACCGGCATCGCCGCGACAACGTCGCGCGCAAGGCCGGCAATATCGGCGACTGGGTGACGCGCTTCGGCGGTCACTACGACAGTATGATCATCCTGGACGCGGACAGCCTGATGACCGGCGACGCCGTCGTGCGCATGGCGGCGGCGATCGAGCAGCATCCGGACGTCGCGCTGGTGCAGACGTTGCCGATCATCGTCAACGGCGGCACGATCTTCGCGCGGTTGCAGCAGTTCGCCGGGCGGCTGTACGGCCCGATGCTGGCGCGCGGCATCGCCTGGTGGTTCGGCACCGAGAGCAACTACTGGGGCCACAACGCCGCGATCCGCGTCAAGGCTTTTGCCGCCCATGCCGGGCTTCCCGAACTTTCCGGCCGCAAGCCCTTCGGCGGCCACATCCTGTCCCACGACTTCGTCGAGGCGGCGCTGATGCGCCGCGCCGGCTGGGCGATCATGATGGCGCCGAGCCTGCGCGGCAGCTACGAGGAGACGCCGCCGTCGATCACCGAATTCGCCGCGCGCGACCGGCGCTGGTGCCAGGGCAACCTGCAGCACCTGAAAATCCTGCCGGCGCGCGGCCTGCATGTCATTTCGCGGCTGCATTTCCTCATCGGCATCGGCGCCTACATCACCGCGCCGCTGTGGTTCGTGTTCCTGATCATCGGCATCCTGATCTCGTTGCAGGCGCACTTCATAAGGCCCGAGTATTTCTCCAAGGGCTTCACGCTGTTTCCGTTGTGGCCGGCGGAAGATCCGATCCGCGCCGCTTACGTCTTCGGCGCCACCATGGCGATGCTGATTTCGCCGAAGCTGCTGGCGCTGATCGCGGCGCTGTTCAACGACGGCGAACGTCGCGGCTTCGGCGGCGGCTTGCGCATGATCGCGAGCACGCTCGTCGAGATCCTGCTCTCGGCATTGATCGCGCCGTCGATGATGGTGTTCCAGTCACAGGCGGTCGCCAGCGTGTTGCTCGGTCACGACTCCGGCTGGAGCGTGCAGCGCCGCGACGACGGGTCCCTGCCCTTGTCCGAACTCATGCGCCGCTACGGCCCGCTGACACTGGTCGGACTGATCCTCGCAGCCGCCGCGTATGCCGTGTCGTTCTCGCTGTTTCTCTGGATGACACCCGTCACCATCGGCCTGTCGCTGGCCATGCCGCTGGCCGCCCTCACCGCCAAGCGCGGCTTCAACGTGCTGCTGGTGGCGCCGGAAGGCCGCATCCCGCCGGCGGTGCTCACGCGCGCCAATGAGCTCGGCAACGAACTCGTCACCGCCGACATGCCGCTGGTCGGCGCCTTGCATGACGCCGACCTGGCGCAGGCCCATCTGAGCCAGCTCGCGCCGCCGGCACCGCATCCGCCGGGTGACGTCGACAAGGAGCTTGTGGTGGCCCGCGCCCGGCTTGCCGAATTCAGCGATCTCGATCAGGCACTGACCCGCCTCAGCGCCCGCGAGAAGCGCTCGGTGCTCTCCGATCCGGACGCCTTCCGCGAACTCACCGCGCTGGCGCGCCCCTGACACTCAGTATTTCGACGGCACGTACAATTCCGGCGGCAGCGTCTTGCGCTCGTAATTCGGGTCGAAGACGCGGTCGGGCAATTCGATGTCCTGGTGCGGCACCGGCTCGTACGGGATCTGCCGCAGCAGATGATCGATGCAGTTGAGGCGCGCCCGCTTCTTGTCGTTGCCTTCGACGATGTACCAGGGCGCCTCCGGGATGTTGGTGCGCGTGAACATCTGTTCCTTGGCTCGGGTATAGTCCTCCCACCGCACCCGCGATTGCAGGTCCATCGGCGACAACTTCCACTGCTTGAGCGGATCGTGGATGCGCATGAGGAAGCGCATCTGCTGTTCCTCGTCGGTAATCGAGAACCAGTATTTGATCAGGGTGATGCCCGAGCGCACCAGCATGCGTTCGAACTCCGGCACGTCCTTGAAGAACTGCTCGACCTCGTCGGGCGTGGCAAAGCCCATCACGCGCTCGACACCGGCGCGGTTGTACCAGGAGCGGTCGAACAGCACGATCTCGCCGCCGGCCGGCAGGTGCGGCACGTAGCGCTGGAAGTACCACTGCGATTTCTCGCGATCATTCGGCGCCGGCAGCGCCACCGCGCGACAGACCCGCGGATTGAGTCGCTGGGTGATGCGCTTGATCACGCCACCCTTGCCGGCAGAGTCGCGGCCCTCGAAGACGACGACGATCTTCTGCCGGGTGTGCACCACCCAGTCCTGAAGCTTGATCAGCTCGGCCTGCAGCCGCAACAGGTTACGGAAATACTCAGGCCGTGCGATCGTCGGCGGATGCGTGCGCTTGTAGACCTTGCGCAGCTCTTCGGAGAGCGCGGGCTCGGACAGCTCGAGCTCATAGTCCTCGTCCAGCGTGTCGGCGAGCTCGGCTTCGAGCCAGTCCTGGCCGTTGAGGTCGGCGGCTTTCAGTTCGTCTCTGTCGGTCATGGTGAGATCGTTCTCGGTTGTCCAAACAACCAAGAATGGCCGTTTTTCGCAACGGTTTCATGACCGGCGGCAGCCTTGGTGTCGCAGGCGGCAAATAGCCGCCTCTATCTCAGGGTTGCGCCAGCGCGTGAATGATCCGCGCCCAGGAACGGATGCCCTTGTGGAAGCACTTGAGATCGAACTTCTCGTTCGGCGAGTGCACGCGGTCGTCGTCCAGCGCGAAGCCGACCATCAGCGAATCCATGCCGAGCACATTCTTGAAGTCGGAGACGATCGGGATCGACCCGCCGGCGCCGACGGTCACCGCCTTGTGGCCCCACTCCTCGCCCAGCACCTCGCGCGCCTTGGTCAACGCCGGATTATCGAACGACAACTGCAGCGCCGCGCCGGCGCCGAAATTCCCGAATTCGACCTGGCAATCGTCAGGCAGACGATCGCGGACGAACTGGCGGAAGGCCTCCTTGATCTTGGCCGGGTCCTGGCGCCCCACGAGGCGGAAGGACACCTTGGCCGACGCTTCGCCCGGGATCACGGTCTTGGCGCCCTCGCCGGTATAGCCGCCGATGATGCCGTTGATCTCGGCTGTCGGCCGCGTCGTGATTTGCTCGATCAGCAGGCGGCCCTTCTCGCCCGCCGAATGCTTGAGCCCGATCGGACCAAGGAACGATGCCTCGGTCAGGCCGAGGGCCGCGAGATCGGCCTTGATATCCGCCGGCAGGTCATCGACGCCGTCGTAGAACCCCGGGATGGTCACGCGGTTGTTGTCGTCCCACATCGCGCCGAGAATCTTGGCAAGCAGCCGGATCGGATTCTGCGCCGCGCCGCCGAACTGGCCGGAGTGCAGATCGCGATCGGCGCAGGTGATCTTCACTTCCTCGTAGACGAGGCCGCGCAAGGAGGTCGTGATTGCCGGGGTATCGCCGTCCCACATCGCGGTATCGCAGACGAGCGCCAGGTCGAGCTTGAACTCGGCGGCATTGTCGCGGACGAATTCCGGCAGGTTTCGCGAGCCGCATTCCTCCTCACCCTCGATCATGGCGGTGATGTTGAGCGGCAGCTTGCCGGTGACTGCTTTGTAGGCACGGCAGGCTTCGACGAAAGTCATGAATTGCCCTTTGTCGTCGCAGGCGCCTCGGGCAACGATGATCTTGCGGCCGCCCGGCAAGGTCTCGATACGCGGCTCAAAGGGCGGCGTTTTCCAAAGATTGAGCGGATCGACCGGCTGCACGTCGTAATGCCCGTAAAACAGCACGTGTGGCCCCGAGGCGCCGTTCGATTTGCCAACCACCACCGGGTGACCGGCGGTCGGGCGGACGCTGGCGTCGAAACCGATCGACTTCAGGTCCGCTGCCACATGCTCGGCGGCGGCGCGGCACTGCTCCTTGAAGGCTGGATCGGTCGAAACGGAGGGAATCCGAAGCAACGCAAACAGTCGCTCCACACTATTGTCGAGATCCTGATCGATGCGGGCAAGAACGGCGTCCAAATTGCTCATTGGCTCCAATCCTTTTAGTCGAATTCCAGTCAAACGCGGCCAACCGCACCGCAACCGGGGCGGACGTCATGCGTTTGCACCGCGACATTCAGATACTCTTAAGTGAAGTCGGTCAAGACGGACCGCTATCCGCCAAATGCGGCACAAAAAGTCTTCCATTGCCGCGCCCATTCGCATATCAGCCCGGCCTCAACACAAGACATGATTGGAAGGGCCGGCGGCATAAGGCATATCGCGATCCGGCTGAATATGTGATGGTCGTCACAGCCGCCGGGTAATCCGTGCCGTACCGATTGCGCGTCATCACCGAACGTCAGACTATTTTGCGGTGCGCCTTGCATCATGCTTGTCAACATCGCCCAAAAACGCTCAATATGTTTTGCAACCTCGCGGTCTGTAACGAGGATGTGAGGGGAACATGAACGAACTCGTCGCCCGTTTTGTAGCCAACGTCGGCATCGATCAGCCGACTGCGGAAAAAGCTCTCGGTATCATTCTTGACTTCCTGCAGAAGGAGGGCCCAGCCGACAAGGTCCAGGCCCTGATCGACAGCCTTCCCGATGGGGCAGCGCTGTTGAAGGGTGCGCAGGAATCCGGCGGCGGCATGTTTTCCATGGGCGGCCTGATGGGCGCCGGCAGCCGCATGATGGCGGCCGGTCTGACCATGGGTCAGGTGCAAGCGGTGACCAAGGAAACGATTGCCTTCGCGCGAGAGAAGGTCGGTGAAGACACGATCGGCGAAATCGTCGGCTCGATCCCCGGCCTCAGTCAGTTCGTCTGACGCTCCACCATCGATCATCAGCACATTTCGAGACCGGTCTGGAGCGACGGATGTCCTATCCCATCACCGACCTGCAAGGGATCGACGGCCATGCCGTGGCCGCCCTTCGATCGGCGGGAATCCGCTCGACCGGCACGCTGCTGGAGAGAGCCCGCACCGTCAAAGGCCGCAAATTGCTGGCCGAAAAGACCCAGTTCGACGAAAAGCAATTGCTTTGCTGGGCCAACGGTGCCGACCGCATGCGCGTCCGGGGCGTGAGCAGAGAGTACGCCCTGCTGCTGCACTATGCCGGCGTCGATACGGTGAAAGAGCTGTCCTACAGGAACCCGAAGAACCTCGCCGCGTCCCTCGCCCAGGCCAACAAGAAGCACCGCGTCGTTCGCATTCCGCCGTCCGAGAAACTGGTCGAGCGCTGGATCGAGCACGCCAAGGAACTGCCGCTCAAGATTTCGTATCGCTGATCGCGCAGCGCCCGGTTACCCTCTGTCTTGACAGGCTCCGTCCCGGCGCGCCATGCCAAGGCCGATGGAGCCGGCCCGCACCGCCAAAACGCCCCCTGATCTCCCTCCGCCTGCGGCGCCGCCGCTCGCGGCGCTGCTCAAGCGCGGCCGCCCGCTGGTGATGGGCATTCTCAACGTCACGCCGGATTCCTTTTCCGACGGCGGTCAATACCTCGATCCGAAGCGTGCCATCGCTCATGCCGAAGAAATGGCGGCGCAAGGCGCCGACATCCTCGATATCGGCGCGGAATCGACGCGGCCTTACGATGGCATGCGGCCGGTCACCGCAGCGGACGAAATGGAACGGCTGAAGCCCGTCCTCCCGGCGGTGGTCAAACTCGGGCTCCCCGTCTCGATCGACTCGTTCAAGTCCGAGGTCGCGGCCTGGGCGCTCGACAATGGCGCGACGATTGCCAACGACGTCTGGGGCCTCCAGCGCGACGCCCACATGGCCGAGGTGGTGGCCGCTCGCGGCGTTCCGGTGATCGTTATGCATAACCGCGATGAAGCCGACCCGCGCATCGATATCGTCGCCGACGTCGAAGCTTTCTTCGCGCGCTCGATCGCCATCGCCTCCGAGGCCGGCGTCGCCCGTGAGAACATCGTGCTCGACCCCGGCATCGGCTTCGGCAAGACGCCGGAGCAGAGCATCATCTGCCTGGCGCATACCGCCGCATTCAAGGCGTTCGGCCTGCCGCTGCTGGTCGGCGCCTCGCGCAAGCGTTTCATCAATTCGGTCAGCGCGGCGCCGCCCGACCAGCGCATCGGCGGCTCGCTGGCCAGCCATTTGTACGCCGTGCATCACGGCGCGGAAATCGTGCGCGTCCACGACGTCGCCGAAACCGTGCAGGCGCTGCGCGTCATCGCCGCCATTGAGAAGGCCGCACCATGACCGATCGGATTTTCATTCGCGGACTGGCGCTGCACGCCTATCACGGCGTCATGCCGCATGAGGGCAAGGTCGGCCAGACCTTCACGCTCGATCTCGACCTCGACGTCGATCTGTCCGATGCCGCGCGCTCGGACAAGGTCAAGGACACCGTGTCCTACGCCGACGTCGCGCAGTGCGTCGACAAGGCTTTCACCGGCCAGCGCTTCCGCCTCATCGAAGCCGCCGGCGGCGCCGTCGCCGACGCCGTGCTCGCCGCCTTCCCGCGCGTGCTCGCCGTCGCAGTGACGATCCACAAGCCGCATGCGCCGATCGCCGCGACCTTCAGCGATGTCGGCGTCACCCTCACCCGCAGCCGCGGCAAGGCCCGCTCGTGAGCGCCGAGGCGGCGCCGGTGCGCGCCTATCTCGCCCTCGGCGGCAATGTTGGCGAC
>JAHCKF010000014.1 GCA_026125925.1 Pseudolabrys sp. | reverse complement strand
CTTCGGGGCTGCGGGTGGAGATGCCCTGGCGCATCTGGCCCTTGAGGCCGGCGACCCGGACCATGAAGAATTCGTCAAGGTTGTTGGCGGAAATCGACAGAAAGCGAACCCGCTCGAGCAGCGGATGGCTGTCATTGGCGGCCTCTTCGAGGACCCGGCGGTTGAACTGGAGCCAGGAGATTTCACGGTTGATGAAGCGCTCCGGCTGCTCGCGCAGCGTCGCCTCCGCTGGTTCAGGCGCAGCGGCCGGCAGCTTCTTCACCTCTTCGGTGAACAAGGTTTCATCAGGAGAAACAGAGGCTTCTAGACTTTCTTTCATGATGAAGCAGAACCTGAGAAGGCGATTTAGCCACCGCTTGCCGGGGCTGGCGCGGTCGCTGGAGGATCAATTCGGCGCCGCCGGCCGGGTTGCGTCAAGACCTTATGCGGCCCGCGTTAAGTCGCCCTGAACAGCTCGGCGGCCAGCGCCCGGGTCACCGGCCGATGCCGGCGCAACGCCTCCTCGTCCAGGAGGGCAACCGCCCGGTGCACGCCGGAGAAGGAGCGCTCGATGCGGTTGGCGAGGTAGTTCACGACCCCCTCGTCCAGGGGGAGCTGCCGGTCGGCGGCGAGCTTGACGATCAGCGCCCGCAGCAGGGCGTCGTCCGGCGCCTCCAGTTCGACCACCGGCAGCATTCTCAACCGGGATTGCAGGTCGCGGATGCCAACCATGAGCGATGGCGGCGACACCCGGGCGGTGAACAGCACATCCGCCCCCTCCTCG
This sequence comes from Pseudolabrys sp., assembly GCA_026125925.1. Next base: position 24,559 of record JAHCKF010000014.1, on the reverse strand, counting down.
CGCGCCAGGTTGATCAGGTGGAACAGCGCCCGCTCGTCGAGGCCCGGCGTGTCGATATCCTCGACCACCAACGCGCCGGTGGCGAGCGCCGACGGCAGATCGCTATCGCCGAGGCGCTTGGCCATGACGACGCGCGCGCCGCTCAGCCCCGCCCAGATCGCGGCGAGATGGCTCTTGCCCGAGCCCTCCGGTCCGACGAGCGCGATCAGCCGGCCCGGCCAGTCCGGCCAGCGCTCGATCAGCGCCAGGGCCTTGGCGTTCGACGGCCCCTCGAGGAAATCCTCGCGCGCGTAACTGATGGCGTGGTCGAGCGCGAGCACGAGTTGACGCGGCGGCGGCGGCCGCTCCAGGTCATCACTCACTTGGTTACGCTCGGACATGAACCTGAACTTCAACTTGAACTGTAACGGCGCGCTTACGGGGCCGGCTCGCCGGTGTAGAACGAACTTTCGAGGTAGCGGCGGAGCGCGAAGCGCGCCAGCACGCCGATGGTGGCGGCGAGCGGCACCGCCACCAGAAGCCCGACGAAGCCGAACAGGTAGCCGAAAGCCAGCAGCGCGAAGATCAGCCACACGGGATGCAGCCCCACGCTTTCGCCGACCAGCTTTGGCGAGAGCACATTGCCCTCGAGGAACTGGCCGAGCAGGAAGATGCCGAGCACGATCAGGATCGAGGTATAGTCCGGCCAGAACTGCGCCACCGCCACGCCGAGCGACAGGATGAGCCCGGTCATCGAGCCGACATAGGGAATGAAGGTGATCAGGCCCGAGATCAGCCCGATCAGCAGGCCGAAGTTGAGGCCGCTCAGCGTCAGCGCCACGGCGTAGAAGGTGCCGAGGATCAGGCAGACCGCGGACTGGCCGCGGACGAAGCCGGCGATCGCGCCGTCGATCTCGTGGGCGAGCTGATGCACGGTGCCCCGATGATGCACCGGGATCCAGCTATCGGCGGTGTCGATCATCTTGTGCCAGTCGTAGATCAGGTAGAAGGCGACGACCGGGGTCACCACGATCAGCGAGAACAGCGACACCAGCGCCCGTCCGCCGGACCACAGCGACTTCAGGAACGTCGTCAGCCAGCCCGCGCCCTGCGTCAGCAGCTCGCTGATGCCCTTGTCGCTGCCGAAGCCGTTGCCGAGCAGATTCTTGAGCCACGGCCATTCCGTGTTGCTGATCAGCGAACGCAGCTTGGTGACGTAGGTCGGGATGTTCTCGATGAGTGAGCCGAGCTGGCTGCCGAGCAGCGGCAGGATCAGCAGCAGCACCAGCACGATCAGCAGCACCACCAGCGAGATGACCGCGAGCGCGGCGACCAGCCGGTTGACGCCCATGCGTTCGAGCCGATCGACCAGCGGCGCGAGAAAATAGGCGATGGCGAGGCCGGCGATGAAGGGCAGCAGAATGTCGGCGAGTAGCCAGAGGAACAGGATGAAGACGGCGAGCGCCGCGAGCCAGAACACCATCTGCCGCTGCAGGGCAAAAGCCCCGCGCGGCTGTGGCTGCGGCTGCTGCTGGGTCTGCGGCGGCGGCAACGGCTTGGCCGGCTTGTCCGGGCTCACGAGCTGGCCGCCGAGGAATTCATGTGCCGCACCCATTCCGCCAGATAGGCGGCGATCGACAACAGCGTCAGCACCGCCACCAGCCCCATCAGCACGAAGGTGAGGTTCGGCACCGCGATCTTGAAGCCGAGCGAGCCGAGCACCACGCAGGCGAACGCGATCTGCGCCGTGGTGTTGAGCTTCGACACCCACAGCGGCTTGATCTTCAGCGGGTTACCCAGCAACCAGGACAAGATGATGCCTCCGACGATGAGGATATCCCGTGACACCACCAGGATCACCAGCCAGCGCGGGATGTCCCCGTTGATCCCAAGGGTCAGATAGATCGAGACGATCAGCGCCTTGTCGGCCAAAGGGTCGAGATAGGCGCCGAGTTCCGTGGTCATCCGGAAGCGCTTGGCCAGGAACCCGTCGACGGCATCGGACACGCCGGCCACCAGGAACAGCACGAAGGCGAACCACATCGTGTTGGAAGCGATCGCCCAGACGACGACAGGCACCAGGAAGATGCGCCCGAGGGTAATCAGGTTTGGAATACTCAAGGCAGTCCCGGCTCGTGCAAGCCCCCGGCATGGGGTCTGTTTTGGGGCAGATTTCAGATCGGTATTCGGGGTCGGATCGGTCCAACCGAAGATAGAGTATAACGGCGTCCGCGCCATTGCACGAAAGGCATTTTCGACGTACGAGGCGGCACTTACCGCCGTCGGCGCGCCTTTTTTGTGTCGGCGCCGAGCGGCCGACAAGGGGCCCAAATGGCAGATCAAGAGCGCGGTCTGACCTACGCGCAAGCGGGCGTCGATATCGACGCCGGCAACCGGATGGTGGACCTGATCAAGCCCTTGGTGCGCGCCACCGCGCGGCCCGGCGCCGACGCCGAAATCGGCGGTTTCGGCGGCCTCTTTGACCTCAAGCGTGCCGGCTACACCGATCCGATTCTGGTCGCCGCCAATGACGGTGTCGGTACCAAGGTCAAGATCGCCATCGAAACGGGCCGCCACGACACCATCGGCATCGACCTGGTCGCCATGAGCGTCAACGACCTCGTGGTCCAGGGCGCCGAGCCCCTGTTCTTCCTCGACTACTACGCTACCGGCCGGCTCTCGCCCGAAGTCGGCGCCGCCGTGGTCGCCGGTATCTCGGTCGGCTGCCGGGACGCCGGCTGCGCCCTGATCGGCGGCGAAACCGCCGAGATGCCCGGCCTCTATCAGGGCGAGGACTACGACCTGGCGGGCTTCGCCGTGGGTGCCGTCGAGCGCGGCGACGTCTTGCCGCGGCCCAATATCGCCGAAGGCGACACCATCCTCGGCCTCGCCTCCTCCGGCGTGCACTCAAACGGCTATTCGCTGGTGCGCAAGGTCGTCGCCAAGAGCGGGCTGCTGTGGAGCACGCCGGCGCCCTTCGCCGACGATGTGTCGTTAGGCGAAGCCATCCTGACGCCGACCCGTATCTACGTGAAATCCTGCCTCGCCGCGATCCGCGAGACCCGCGCGGTGAAGGGCCTCGCCCACATCACCGGCGGCGGCTTCCCCGACAACATCCCGCGCGTGCTGCCAAAGGGGCTCGGCGCCCGCATCGACCTGACCAAGGTCAACGCTCCGCCGGTGTTCCGCTGGCTTGCGCAGGTCGGCAACATCGCGCCGCACGAGATGCTGCGCACGTTCAACTGCGGCGTCGGCATGGTTGTCGTCGTCGCGCCGAAGGATGCCGCCGCAGTGACCGAGGCCTTCGCCAAGGCCGGCGAAAAGGTCTCGGCCATCGGTTCGGTCGTTACGGCCGAAGGCGACGCTCGCGTCGTCTATGACGGCGTACTCGATCTCAAGCTGTAGCGCGATGCATAAGAAGCGCGTCGCCGTCCTGATCTCCGGTCGCGGCTCGAACATGGCGGCGCTGATCGAGGCCGCCAGAGCGCCAGATTATCCGGCCGAGATCGTTCTCGTCCTCTCCAACATCGCCGATGCCGGCGGCCTCGACACCGCGCGCCACGCCGGCATCGAAACCGCGGTCGTCGATCACAAGGCTTTCGGCAAGGACCGCGCCGCCTTCGACCGGGCCATGCAGGCCGTGCTGCTCGCGCACAACATCGACCTCGTCTGCCTCGCCGGTTTCATGCGCCTGCTGACGCCGGAGTTCGTCGGCAAGTGGACCGAGCGCATGCTCAATATCCACCCCGCCCTCCTCCCGGCCTTCAAAGGTCTCGACACCCATCAGCGGGCGCTCGATGCCGGCGCGACGGTCCACGGCGCTACGGTGCATTTCGTTGTACCCGAGATGGATGCCGGCCCGATCATCATGCAAGGCGCCGTCGTGGTACGCGCCGACGACACGGAAGCGGCATTGGCGGCGCGCGTGCTCAAGGTCGAGCACCGGATCTATCCCGCCGCGCTCAAGCTCGTCGCGGAAGACCGCGTGCGCGTCGTCGACGGCGACTGTCTGATCGACGGAGTTCCAGTTCCAGCGACCGATGCCCTCGTTCCTGCTGCGACATAACGCCCGGTACTTACATCGCCGTAATGGCCACACTCAAATGTGAGTTGGCGGCGCGTCGCCGTCGCTATAGCCGGGGTGTCCTTTCCATCGATGTCCCGGGGCACCATGTTCGACAACGCGACTCGCACCAAACTGCTCATTCCTGGCTTGGCCGGCTTCTACGCCTGGGCCGAACCGATCGGTTACGCGCTGATGCGCTTCACCATCGGCATCATCATCTTCGTCCACGGCTACATGAAGGTTGTCGGCCCCGGCCCAACCGGTCTCACCGGCATGTTCACGCGCATGGCGTTCCCGGCACCCGGTGCGATGGCTTATGTCACCATCTTCTTCGAGACCGTCGGCACGCTCTGCGTCGCGCTGGGCCTGTTCACCCGATTCTTCTCGGCCGCTCTCGCCATCCAGATGCTGGTGATCCTGATCACGGCGCATTGGGCCAAGGGCTTCAGCGTCGGCGCCGGCGGTTACGAATACGTGCTACTGCTCGGCATGGTCTATTTCTACATCGCGCTGCGTGGCGGCGGCCGCTATTCAATCGACGCCAAGCTGGGCAAGGAATTGTGAGCCGTTAGCCGGAGCGCTACGTTCAAGTTTCTGCGAGCGTAGCGCTCCGACCCAAGTTTCTCCACAAAGGCCTCCGCTTCTGCCTTGAGTGCGCCGCCTGTCGCGGCGCGCGTTTGGCTATTGCAGAGGTCCCGAGATGCTTGCGCGCACGCCGTCCGACACCCGATTGCTCATTCCCGGCCTCGCCGGCTTTTATGGCTGGGCACCCGATGTCGGTTACCTGCTGCTGCGCGTAACAATTGGCGGCATTCTGTTCGTACACGGCTGGATGAAGGTGCAGGCCGGCTTCGACGCCGAGGTCGGCTTTTTCGTCAAGGTCGGTTTCGTGCTGCCCGTGCTGTGCGCTTTCGCCGTGATCTTTCTCGAGACGGTGGCGGCAGCCTGCGTCGCGCTGGGCCTGTTCACCCGCTTTTTCGCCGCCGCGCTGGCAGTCGAGATCGGCGTGATGTTCGTCGCCATCCATGGTCCACGAGGCTTCTCCGTCGGCAAAGGCGGCTACGAATACGTCCTGCTGCTCGGCATGGTGATGTTCTTCATCGCGCTTGCCGGCGGCCGGCGCTATTCGATCGATCGCCTGATCGGCAAGGAGCTTTAGTCGGTCATTCCGGACGCGCGCAAAGCGCGCGATCCGGAATCCAGCCAGAAGCTCCGCGGTCCGCGTCTGGATTCCGGGTTCGCGCCTGTCGGCGCGCCCCCGGAATGACGATCATGCCCGCTTCACCCACACCTTGTTGTCGTGAAACGCCGCGCCGCCGAACGGCGCTACCGCGTCGGCGCCGGTCAGCGTGTTAATGCCCTTGCCGTCCGGATAGGCGGCATTTGGCCAGATCGATTCCGCAATCAGCACGCCGCGCCGCACGCCGTCGAACACCTTGGCATGCAACCGCACCTCGCCGCGCTTGTTGCCGAGGACGACCTCGTCGCCATCGGCAATGCCCTGCTCCGCTGCATCGTCCGGATGAATCATCACCGTCGGCCGCTTCTCGTTCGCCAGCGAGGTCGGCGTCTCGTTGAAGGTGGTGTTGAGGAAGCCGCGCGCCGGCGACGTCGCCAGCCGGAACGGGTGCTCGGCGTCGGCCGCCTCGACCACGGCCCAATGATCCGGCAACGCCGGCATGGCATCGACGGGGCCCGACGTATACGGGCTGCGGAACGGCACCTTGGGCCAGTCCGGCTTGAAGCGGAATTTGCCGTCCGGCCAGTTGAAGCCGTCGAGATAATGCGCCTTCTCGAACGGCGTCTGGCAATCGATCCAGCGATTGGCCTCGAGCTCGGCCAATGTGCCGCGGTTGGAGCGGCGCAGCAGGTCGTCGATCAGTTCGCGCGGGCTCATGTCGAAGCCGGGATGGGCGGCGCCGACGCGTTTGGCCAGCGCCGCCACCACCTCGTGATTGTTGCGGCATTCGCCCGGCGCCTCGACCAGCTTCGGCCCGAGCAGGATGTATTGGTGGCCGCCGCCACGGTAGATATCGTCGTGTTCGAGAAAGGTCGTCGCCGGCAGCACGATGTCGGCGACCTGCGCGGTCTCCGTCATGAACTGCTCGTGGACGCAGACGAACAGGTCATCGCGCGCGAAGCCACGCTTCACCACCGTCTGGTCCGGCGCGACCGTCATCGGATTGGTATTCTGGATGAACAGCGCATCGACCGGCGGCCCGCCCCGCAACGCGTCGCGATCGCCGGTGAGGATGGCGCCGATCTTCGATTGATCGAGCACGCGCACCGAGCGGTCGATGGCGTCGTTCCCTTCAATCATCGACTTGTTGAAGCCGAAAATGGCGTCGTTGTTGTGGAAGGCGCCGCCGCCCTCGTACTGCCAGGCGCCGGTGACGACGGCGATCGACAGCGCCGCGTGCATGTTGGCGGCACCATTGCGCGAGCGCGCGAAGCCGTAGCCGAGCCGGAAATACGTACGCTTGTTGTCGCCGATCAGCCGCGCGAACGCCTCGATGGTCTCGGACGGCGTGCCGGTAATGGCGGAGGCCCATTGCGGATCGCGCGTCTTGAGATGCGCCTCGAGTTCGCGCGGCGCGTCGGTGTATTTGTCGAGATAGGTCCAGTCCGCCTTGCCGTCGCGGAACAGGCAATGCATCACCGCGCAGGCGAGCGCCCCGTCGGTGCCCGGCTTCACCAGCACCGGCAGGTCAGCCTGCTTCATGGTGCCGTTCATATAGACATCGACCGCCGCGATTTTGGCGCCGCGCTCCTTGCGGGCACGCATTGCATGGGTCATCACGTTGACCTGGGTGTTCACCGGATTGGTACCCCAGATCACCACCACATCGGACTTCGCCATCTCGCGCGGATCGCTGCCGGCGATCTTGCCAGTGCCGGCGGCAAAACCGGCCCAGGCCGGGTTGACGCAGATGGTCGAGTGGAAGCCCGAGTATTTCTTGACGTGGCGCAGCCGGTTAATGCCGTCGCGCTGCACCAGGCCCATGGTGCCGGCGTAGTAGTAAGGCCAGACGCTCTCGGCGCCGTGGCGCGCCTCGGCCTTGAGAAGCCGCTCGGCGACGATGTCGAGCGCATCGTCCCAACCGATGCGACGAAACTCGCGCGAACCCTTGTCCCCGACGCGCTGCAACGGATGCATCAGCCGGTCGGCATGATGCTCGCGCTCGGCATAGCGCGCGACCTTGGCGCAGACGACGCCGGCCGTGTAGTCGTTGTCGGGCGATCCGCGCACGCGACCGATGGTGCGTTCGTCGATGAGCTCGACATCGAGCGCGCAGGTCGAGGGACAATCATGCGGACAGGCAGAGTGCCCGATGCGCATGACCTGTTTCGGAAGCCGGACTGTCTGGTTCATGGGAACCGACTATACCGCCCGGATAGCGGCGTGTCGCGGCAGCGGGCGGCAAAGCGCCCACGGCCGCCTTCACGTTAGATTTCGCTCTCCTTCGGCATCCGCGAGCGCCGCCACAGGCCGCCGATGAGCAGCACAAGCACGGCGCCGATCGCGGCCGAGGCGTATTCGACCATGTGTGCGGTGCCCGAGCCGTATTGGGCGAGATAGCCGGTCACGACCGGATCGGTCGCGATCACCTCGCCCGAGATCCAGCCGAGCAGCGCAGAACCGGCCCAGACCAGCACCGGGAACCGGTCGAGCAACGCCATGATGAGCGCCGCGCCGGCAACGATCAGCGGGATCGAGATGGCAAGGCCGAGGATCAGCAGCGCCATGTTGCCGTCAGCCGCGGCCGCGATGGCGATGACGTTGTCGAGACTCATGATGATGTCGGCAAGCGCCACGATGCGCACCGCGCGCCACAGGTGCTGCACCGCTTCGCCGTGATCGTCCTCGGCCTCGTCCGGCACCAGCAGCTTGGCGGCGACATAGAACAGCGCCAGGCCGCCGGCGATCTTCAGCCATGGCAGCGTCATCAGCGTGGCGACGATGCCGGTGAAGACGATGCGCATGCCGACGGCGACGCCGGCGCCGAGGATCATGCCCCATTTGCGCTGCGAATCCGGCAGGCCGCGGCAGGCCATGGCGATGACAAGCGCGTTGTCGCCGGACAGCAGGATGTTGATCCACATGATCTTGACGAGCGCGACCCAGAACTGGCCGCTGCCCATTTCGCCCCAGCCGGCACTGAGCATGGCGCCCCAGGCCGATGGATCAAGCACTCCCGTCATCGTGTCGCCTCCCCAACGTCATGTCCGCATGTTGTAACGCGGATTTTCTTCTATGCGGACATTCCGTCCGAGTCGGCGGCGGGCCTTCGTCAGGCCCGCAGCCGGTTGTCATCATTCGGGCGTCAGCCGACGATCTCGTTGCCCGAGAAGAACTGGTTGATCTCGATCACCGCGTTCTCCGGCGAGTCGGAACCATGCACCGAATTCTCGCCGATCGACTTGGCGTGGACCTTGCGGATGGTGCCGTCGGCCGCCTTCGACGGATCGGTGGCCCCCATCACGTCGCGGTACTTGGCGATGGCGCCCTCGCCTTCGAGCACCTGCACGACGACCGGACCAGAAGTCATGAACTCGACGAGCTCGCCGAAGAACGGCCGCGCCTTGTGCACGCCGTAGAACTGTTCCGCCTGCGCCTTGGTGATGCGCACACGCTTTTGCGCCACGATGCGCAGGCCGGCCTTCTCGATCATGGCGTTGATGGCGCCGGTGAGATTGCGCTCGGTCGCATCGGGTTTGAGAATGGAAAAAGTACGCTCGACCGCCATCGGGTTTAAATCCTTCAGTGACATTGATCGGACCCGGATTTGGTCAGGTGTCCGACTTTGATTGGAGGGGAGATTGCGGGCGGCTTATACCGGCGGGCATGGGGCCGGGGCAAGGTCAGTTTTGCGGTGGCTTATCAGGTGCTTTTCGAGCAATACCGGCGGCATGCCGGAGAACGGGGAACCATGAAATCGCGTTACCAGATGTTTGCCGGCTACAACGCCTGGTGCAACGAGCGGCTCTATGACGCCGCCGCGCTCGTGCCCGACGCGGAATACCGCCGCGACCGCGGCGCCTTTTTCAAGTCGCTGCACGGCACCTTGAACCACATTCTCGTCGCCGACCGCATCTGGATGCGGCGCTTTACGGGCGTTGGCGAGGTGCCGCCGAGTCTCGATACAATCCTGCATGACAAGTTCGAGGATTTGCGATCCGCCCGGCGATCGCAAGACGTCCTTATCAATCGCTACATAGACGGTCTCGATCAGGAAAAGCTCACGGGATTGCTTCGCTATCGCACGATGACGAACCCGGTGCGCACCATCGAACAGCCGCTGGCACCGACGCTCGATCATTTCTTCAACCACCAGACCCACCACCGCGGCCAGGCGCACGCCCTGCTCACCGCGATCATCGGCAACGATCGGACGCCGGGCTTCGACCTCGTCGCCTATCAGCGCGAAAGCGGGGTCGGACTGGGCAGGATCGGCTGACGGACGAGCTATTGCGCCGCACGGACTCCTCAGCCACATAGCGGCCCATGCTGATCATCGACAACCTCACCGTCCGCATCGCCGGGCGCACGCTTCTGGAGGACGCCAGCGCCCGCATCACGCCGGGCGCGCGCGTCGGCCTGATCGGCCGCAACGGGACCGGCAAGTCGACGCTGTTCAACGTCATCACGGGGCAGATGGGCGCCGAAACCGGCTCCATCGAGCTGCCGCCGCGCTGGCGCATCGGCCGCCTTGCCCAGGAGGCGCCGAACGGCCCGGAAAGCCTGCTCGAGGTGGTGCTAAAGGCGCCCAGCGAGCGCACCGACCTCCTCGCCGAGGCGGAAACCGCCACCGACCCGCATCGCATCGCCGAGATCCAGTCGCGACTCGCCGACATCGGCGCGCACGCGGCCCCTGCCCGCGCCGCCGCCATCCTCTCCGGCCTCGGCTTCTCCGCGGCGGACCAGCAGCGGCCGTGCACCGAATTTTCCGGCGGCTGGCGCATGCGCGTCGCGCTCGCCGCCACCTTGTTCGCCGAGCCCGACTTGCTGCTGCTCGACGAGCCGACCAACTATCTCGACCTCGAAGGCACCTTGTGGCTGCAGGACCATCTGGCGCGCTATCCGCACACCATGATCGTCGTCAGCCACGACCGCGACCTGCTCGACAATTCGGTCAACCAGATCCTCGCGCTGGAGGCCAAGAAGCTGACGCTCTACAAAGGCGGCTATTTCGACTACGAGAAGCTACGCAGCGAGCGCATCGCGCTCGACCAGAAGCTGATCAAGAAGCAGGAAGCGCAGCGCGCGCATCTGCAGGCCTTCGTCGATCGCTTCCGCGCCAAGGCCACCAAGGCGCGCCAGGCGCAGTCGCGCATCAAGATGCTGGCGAAGATGCAGCCCATCGTGTCGCTCGTGACCGACGACGTGCGGCCGATCAACATCCCGGCTCCCGACAAACTACTGTCGCCGCCGATCATTGCCACCGACAACGTCGCGGTCGGCTACGAACCCGGCCATCCGGTGCTGACCCAAGTCTCGCTGCGCATCGACAACGATGACCGCATCGCGCTGCTAGGGGCCAACGGCAACGGCAAATCGACTTTGGTGAAGCTGCTGGCCGACCGGCTCAAGCCGGAGCGCGGCACGGTGACGCGCGCTGCGGCGCTGAAGGTCGGCTATTTCGCCCAGCATCAGGTCGATGAGCTCGACCTTCAGGACAGCCCCTACGACCACGTGCGCCGCCTGATGCCGGACCAGCCGGAAGCGCGCATCCGCGGCCGCGTCGGCGCCATCGGCTTCTCCGGCGACGCCGGCAACACCAAGGTCGAGAAGCTGTCGGGCGGCGAGAAGGCCCGCCTGATGCTCGGTCTCGCCACCTTCAATGCGCCGCACCTGATCATTCTCGACGAGCCGACCAACCATCTCGACATCGACAGCCGCGGCGCGCTGATCGAGGCGATCAACGATTTTCCCGGCGCCGTGATCCTGGTGTCCCACGATCGTTACCTGCTCGAAGCCACCGTCGACCGGCTGTGGCTGGTGTCGAATGGCGGCGTCAAACCGTTCGACGGCGACCTCGACGACTATCACCGTTTCATCCTGTCGGAAGGCAAGCCCAGCAGCGTCGCCAAGGCGGCGCCGCGCGTCGATCCGGCCGAAGCGCGCCGCGCCGCCGCCGAAAAACGCGCCGAGACCGCGCCCTTGCGCAAGAAAATTCAGAAAGCCGAAGCGGATATCGAGCAGTTCAACAAACAGCTCGCCAATCTCGACAAGACGCTGAGCGACGGCGAATTGTTTGTGAAAGATCCGGCACGCGCCGCGGAATTGTCCAAGACCCGCACCCAGGTCGTCGAGGCGATTGCCAAGGCTGAAGAGGAATGGCTCGCGGCCTCGAGTGCGCTCGAGACCGCGTAACGCGATGAGCGTCAGCTCCGCTTGGCGGGCGCCCTCTTTTTGGCGACTGGCTTCCGTGCCGGCTTCTGCGCCTGCGGCACCTCGTCGATCACCTTGAGACGTCCGGATTCGAACGTATAGACGCCGGGCCAGGTGCCGCTGAGGTAGGTCAGAACGACCTTGCGGGCGTTGTTGTCGCCGGCGCCGATCGCGACATTGCTCGGTGTGCCGGCACGCCGCACCGTCTGACACTCCGTCATGCCGAGCGCGATGCCACCGAGCACCGGCGGCGACGCATCAGCGGCGCTGGATGCCGGCATTGCAGCAGCAGTGCTCGCCTGCGGCGCGGCCGGGCTGCCCGGTGCCGGAGACTCGACCGCGGCGGGCGCGCAGGAGCCATCCGGATTGACCAATTCCTCGGGTCCGACCGGACCGGTCGGACCGAGCGAGAAATTCTTGTTGCCCATGGTGCCGGAGCCGTCTTCGCGCGACAGCACGCTGGTGATCGGCTTGGAGAACCAACCGGCGTCGGATTTGAACGTGTCGGCCATGCCGGAACAGCCGGCTACGCTGAGCGCCAGCAGCCCTGCGGCCGGCAGTTTCCAGTTGAAGTCGCACTGCGCCAAAGCGGTTTCTCCCCCGCGCTGTCCTATCACGTTGTCCCTAAAACCTATTTTGCGTCATCACAATGGCGCAGGGCAAGCTACGCCCGATTTCCGGCGCGCCCCACTCGGCCACTGACCGAGCATTCGGCCGGTGGCCGCGCTGATGATCAGGCCTTCTTGACCCAGCGGCCGTTGTCATCGGGCTGCCAGTAGGTGGCCTCGAAGCCCTTGGTCTTGGCCTCGGTCCAGAAGCCGCGCGCTTGTGCCACCGCCTCGTCATTGTCGCCGTCGAACACCAGTACGATGCGCTGATAGGCCTCGGCATCCTCGGGGAGTCCTGCACCGTCGATCAGGAAGCGCACCGTCGCCGCGTTCGGATTGGTGCCGTTGACCGTGAGCAGCACCGGCTGCTGCGCCGCCTCGGCCTCCCGCCAGGTACCGTGCGGCAGGAAGCCATCGTCACGATAGGTCCACAGATGCGAATCGAGCGCCTCGATGCGCTCCTCGTCATTGCCCTGCACCGCAACGCGCCAGCCGCGATCGAGCGACTTCTCGATCAACGGCGTCAGCACGCCTTCGAGCTTCTGGCCTTGCAGGTGATAAAACAGAACTTCGGTCATCGGTCCGCCGCGGCGCTCACCCCTCGTAATAATCCGCCACCAGGCGGTCGAGCAGCCGCACGCCCCAGCCCGAGGCCCAGCTCTTGTTGATCTCGTTCTGACGAGAATCCATGCCGGTGCCGGCGATGTCGAGATGCGCCCACGGGGTTTTGTCGACGAAACGCTGGAGGAACTGTGCGGCCGTGATCGCACCGCCGTAGCGCGAGCCGCCAGTATTCTTCATGTCGGCGAATTTGGAATCGATCATCTTGTCGTAAGCCGGGCTGAGCGGCATGCGCCACACCGTCTCGCCCGTCGCCTCGCCCGATTGCGCGAGCCGCTCGCTCAGTTCGTCATTGTTGGAGAACAAGCCGGCATATTCGTGCCCAAGCGCGACGACGATGGCGCCGGTCAGCGTCGCCAGATTGACCATGAATTTCGGCTTGTACTTCTCCTTCGTGTACCAGAGCACGTCGCCGAGAACGAGGCGTCCTTCCGCGTCGGTATTGATGATTTCGATGGTCTGTCCCGACATCGACTTGACGATATCGCCGGGACGCTGGGCGTTGCCATCAGGCATGTTCTCGACGAGACCGATGACGCCGACGGCGTTGACGCGCGCCTTGCGCGCGGCGAGCGCCTGCATCAGGCCGACGACACAGGCCGCACCTGCCATGTCGCCCTTCATGTCCTCCATGCCGGCCGCCGGCTTGATCGAAATGCCGCCGGTGTCGAAACAGACGCCCTTGCCGATAAAGGCAACCGGCGCCTCGCCCTTCTTGCCGCCGGTCCAGCGCATCACAACCACCCGGCTTTCACGCGCCGACCCCTGGCCGACGCCGAGCAAGGCGCCCATGCCGAGCTTCTTCAGCGCCGCCATGTTCAGAACCTCGACGGTGCAGCCGGCCTTTTTCAGCGCGAGCGTGCGACGGGCGAATTCCTCCGGGTAAAGGACGTTCGGCGGTTCGTTGACGAGGTCGCGCGCCATCAGCACGCCTTCGGCGATGGCCTCGCGTTCGGCGAAGGCCTTGCGCGCTGCGGTCACGTCGGCGGTCACGATGGTGACATTGCGCGCGCCGGCCGGTTCCTCATCCGGCTTGCGCCGGGTCTTGTAACGGTCGAAGGCATAGGCCCGCAGCATCGCCCCCTGGGCGAGATCGGCAGCCTGGGCCCCGCTCATGCCCTTGTCTTTGCCGGCCCCCGGCAGGTCGGCAACGACGACGGCGTCGCCGGCCTTGGGCAGCTTGCCCATCGCTGCGCCGCCCAGCTTGACCCAATCCTGCTGTTTGCGGTCGGCCGCCTTGCCGGCCCCGATGACGACCAGGCGATCCGCCTTAAGCCCTTCCGGCACCAGCAGTTCCAGCGCCGTCCCAGCCTTGCCGGTGAATCGCTCGGCCTTGGCCGCCCGGCCGATCAGCCCGGCCGCTCCGCCCAGAACGCGGTCGGCCAATGGCCCGAATTTCAGCCCTTCGTCGCAGAAAACGACGACGGTGCCCGCCGCCTTGGCAGGCGCAGCAGGGCTGAAGGCGATCTTGGGGGCATTGGCCATGTGTAATTCCTGGTTTCCGGAAGGTCGTGGGGGGCAGCCGTTCTCCCATATGCGCTGCCCGAGCCGACGCTGCAAAGCCCCCGGATCGGCTGCGGACCGGCTTTTCTACAGGCCCCGAACAAGCCTGCCGCGGCCCGTAAAAACGCCCTTATGTTCTTGCCAGAATCGTCCCCAAAAGGCTTGGTTCCGCTCGTCAGGGGCCGCCGCGCCGTTTACCATTTGTTGGGCATGATCAATGGCTTTGCCTTGGGGGAGCCATTTTGTGCCCCGAACAAGGTTAACCGGTGGGGATGGGTTAGCTTTTGCTCGCGACGTTACGGTGGGTGCCGGTCGTCAAGGGATTTGGACCGGTACGGGGATCGACTGCACGCCATGGGCTCCATCAACCGGTACATCTTTCGCACCACGTTCGGTGCGTTCGCGCTGGTCCTGATCAGCCTGACGGCCGTGATCTGGGTGACACAGGCGTTGCGCGACATCGACATCATGACCAGCCAGGGCCAGACCATCCTGGTCTTTGTCGGCATCACCGGCCTGATCATTCCCCTCCTCGTCCTGGTGATCGCCCCGATCGCGCTTTTGATCGCGACCGCCCACGTGCTCAACAAGCTGTCGACCGATTCCGAAATCATCGTCATGAATGCCGCCGGCATGTCGCCGTGGATTCTGTTTCGCGCCTTCATGTCGGTCGCGATCGTGGTGTCGATCATCGTACTGGCGATCAGCGCCTATTTCGCGCCCAAGGGGCTGCGCATGCTGCGCGATTGGCTCACCGAAGTGCGCGCCAACGTGGTCAGCACGATCGTCCAGCCCGGCCGGTTCACCTCGATCGAGTCAGGTGTCACCATTCATATCCGCGAGCGCCGCGCCAACGGCCAGTTAGTCGGCATTTTTCTCGACGACCGACGCAATCCGAACGAGCGCATGACGGTCGTGTCGGAACGCGGCGAACTCGTCGACAACGACAACGGCACCTTCCTCGTCCTGCAGAACGGCGTGGTGCAGCGTCAACAGGTCGGCAAGAAGGACCCGGCGATGGTCGTGTTCGACCGCTACGCCTTCGACCTGTCGCAATTCTCCGCCGGCCCGCAGGCGGTGAAATATTCAATCCGGGAGCGCTACCTGTGGCAGCTCCTGTTCCCCGACCCGAAAGACCCCGCCTATATCGAGCAGCCGGGCCAGTTCCGCGCCGAACTGCATGACCGGTTGATCGCCCCGCTCTACCCGATTGCCTTCGTCGTCATTGCCTTTGCCTATCTCGGCGCGCCGCGCACGACGCGGCAAAGCCGCACCATGTCGATGCTGGGGGCGATCGGCGGCGTCGCCTTGCTGAGGCTGGTCGGCTTTGCCTCGACCGTGTTCGGCGCCAACGCGCCGTGGATGCTGGTGATGCAATATGTCGCGACCGCCTTCGCCATCGGCGGCGGCGCCTTTGTGATCCACCGCGGTCTCATCATCGAACCGCCGGCCTTCCTCAACGAGTGGATCGAGGCCACCGTCAAGCGCTTCGAGCGCCTCACCCATGGTGCGACCGCATCATGAGCGTCGTCGCCGGCACATTGTCCCGCTACTTCGGGCTGCGCTTCCTCAACACCGTGCTCATGGTGTTCTTCGGTATTCTCTTGCTGGTGGCGCTGCTCGATTACATCGAACTGATGCGGCGCGCCTCCGACATTCCGAACGTGTCGGCGGTGCTGGTGGCGAAGACCTCGCTGTTCCGCGTGCCGCAGGTGGCCGAACGCATCATGCCGTTTTGCATCCTGATCGGCGCGATGTCCTGCTATCTGAACCTGTCGCGGCGGCTGGAACTCGTCGTGGCGCGCGCCGCCGGCATGTCGGCCTGGCAGTTCATCGCCCCGGCGCTCATCGTCGCCTTCCTGTTCGGCGTCGTTGCCACCACGGTCTACAACCCGGTAGCCGCGGTGCTGCAGGAACGCTCGAAGCGCTTCGAGGCCGAACTGTTCGGCCAGAACAGCAACAGCCTGCAGGGCGGCGGGCCGTTCTGGCTCAATCAGAAGACCGACAGTGGGCAGGCCATCATCAACGCCAAATCCAGCCGCGACCAGGGCGTATCCCTGTTTGGCGTCACCGTTTTCACGTTCGATCCTGCCGGCCAGTTCCGCCAGCGGATCGAGGCGCAATCAGCCACGCTTGAGCCGGGTGTTTGGCATCTGTTCAACGTCCGCGTGTACGAGTTGCAGACGCTGCCCGTCGATCTCGCCGAATTCCGCTTCAAGACCAGCCTGACGCCGGAGCAGGTTCGCGAGAGTTTTGCAACCCCCGAGACCGTACCTTTCTGGGAATTGCCCCTGTATATCCAGATCGCCGAGCACGCTGGACTTGGCGCCGCAGGCTATAGATTGCAGTTCCAGAAGCTTCTCGCCCGACCGTTCTTTCTCGCCGCCATGGTTTTCCTTGCCGCGGCCGTGAGTTTACGTTTTTTCCGGTTCGGCGGTATCCAAAAGATGGTTTTAAGTGGCGTGGCCGCCGGCTTTCTGCTTTATATCCTGCAGAAGGTGACCGAGGACCTGAGTAAGGCCGACCTGATGCACCCTGTGGCAGCGGCCTGGCTGCCTGTGCTCGTGGGTGGCCTGACGGGGTTTGTAGCGTTGTTGTATCAGGAGGACGGCTGATGGCGCTGCTTGACAGCACGCGTCCGCCAGCACCGCGGAGTTTTCGCCGCGGCGCGCTCAGCATTCTGACCGTCCTCGTTCTCGCCGCCGTCAGCGTGGGTTCGTGGAAGCCGGCGCACGCCCAGACCATCAACTTTCCAGCGCCCCCGCCGCCGCGCGCCAAGTCGCAGGCGGCGATCGAACGCGACAAGACCGGCGACAAGCAGATGCTCGTCCAGGCCGACGAGATCGACTACGACTACGCCAATAGCCGCGTTTCCGCCGTCGGTAATGTCCAGATCTACTACGGCGGTTCGACGCTCGAAGCGCGCAAGGTCATCTACGACCAGAAAACCAAGCGTCTGCACGCCGAAGGCAACGTCCGCCTGACCGAAGAAGACGGCAAGGTCACCAACGGCGAGGTCATGGACCTCTCCGACGACTATCGGGACGGTTTTGTCGACTCATTGCGCCTGGAGACGCCGGACCGGACGCGTATGGCCGCCGCCCGCGCCGATCGGACAAAGGGCAACTTCACCGTCTTCCACAACGGCGTCTACACGGCCTGTGAACCCTGTAAGGACAACCCGAAGAAGCCACCGCTCTGGCAGGTGAAAGCCGCCCGGATCATCCACGACCAGGGCGAGAAGATGATCTATTTCGAGGACGCGAAGATCGAGTTCTTCGGTCAGCCTTTGTTGTACCTGCCCTACTTCTCGGCGCCGGATCCGACCGTGAAGCGCAAGACCGGCTTCCTGATGCCGTCGGTTTCGACCAGCTCGAAATACGGCACCGCCGTCGAAATTCCGTACTACTGGGCGCTGGCGCCGAACTACGACCTCACTTTGGCGCCGATGATCACGACCAAGCAGGGTCTGCTGATGGAGGGCGAATTCCGTCATCGGCTGATGAACGGCGCCTACTCGATCCGCGCGGCCGGCATTCATCAGAACGATCCGGACTACTTCTACCGCAGTGGCAACCCGACGCCCGGCTTTCGTGAAAACCGCGGCAGCATAGAAAGCAATGGCCGTTTCGCCATCAACGACAAGTGGACATGGGGCTGGGACGCGCTGCTTGTGTCGGACAAGACCTTCATCCAGGACTACAACCCGCGCCTGTCGCATTACCGCATCAACGATCCGCTGCAGAGCGGCGTCACCGAAGGCGTGTCGCAGCTCTACCTGACCGGCAGGGGCAATCGCAGCTATTTCGACGCGCGCAGCATCTATTACCTCGGCATGTCGGAAGCCGACACGCAATCGCAGATCCCGGTGGTCCATCCGGTGATCGACTACATGTATACGGTCGATCAGCCCGTGATCGGCGGCGAACTCGGCTTCAACTTCAACTTCACCAGCCTGTCGCGAACCCAGGCCAACTTCGATGCGGTGAACGCCACCGCGCTGTCGAGCGGTTTGTGCAATACCGCCGACACGCGTGTGAAGACGTCATCGGACTGCCTGTTGCGCGGCGCTCCTGGCAGCTTCAGCCGCTTCACCTCGGAAGCGCACTGGAGCCGCAGCATCACCGACGGCCTCGGCCAGGTGTTCAAGCCCTTCGCATCGGTCCGTGTCGACGCCGGCTCGATGAACGTCACCAACGACCCGAGCGTGTCGAACTACCTCACTCCTGGCGAGACCGACCTGGTCCGCGCCATGCCGACGGTCGGCCTCGAATACCGCTTCCCCTTCATCAATGTGAGTTCCTGGGGCACGCAGACGATCGAGCCGATCGCGCAGATCATCCTGCGTCCGAACGAAACACAGATCGGCAAGTGGGTGAATGAGGATGCGCAGAGCCTGATCTTCGACGACTCGAACCTGTTCAAGGTCGACAAGTTCTCCGGCTACGACCGTGTCGAAGGCGGCAGCCGGGCCAATTACGGCCTCCAGTACACGGCGCAATTCAACCAGGGCGGCTTCGTCAATGCCCTGTTCGGCCAGTCCTATAGCCTGTTCGGCCAGAACTCCTTCGCGGTCAATGGAACGACCAATACCGGCCTCGACAGCGGCCTCGATACCCGGCGTTCCGACTACGTCGCCCGCGTTTCCTATCAGCCGAACAGCACGTACACGTTCAGCTCGCGCTTCCGCTTCGACCAGGATTCCTTCGCCATGCAGCGGCTGGAAGTGGAATCGACGGCGAATTTCGATCGCTGGTCGGCCTCGGTGCTGTACGGCGACTATGCGGCGCAGCCGCTGATCGGCTTCCTCGACCGCCGCCAGGGCGTTCTCGGCACCGGCCAGTACAAGATCGACGCCAACTGGGTCGTGCTCGCTTCGGCCCTGTACGACATCAACGAAAAGAAATTCTCCCAGACCCGCCTGGGCCTCGGTTATATCGACGATTGCCTCATCTTGGCCGTGAATTACATTACAAACTACACGTACAGTGGAAACGTCGAGAACAACCATACTGTCATGCTGCAACTGAGCCTGCGCACCCTGGGTGGCACCTCGGTCAGCCAATCGCTGAGCAGCACGCCGCAGTAGCGCTCGGCGCGAACGCCTCCGATACCGGCGCGTTCTAGCTACGATGGATGAGATGATGTCGGGGAATTTGACGAAACGCCGAACATTCGGCCTTTGGCTCGCCTGTGCGATCGCCGCCGCGGCGCTTGCCACGCCGCAACTGGCGCGGGCTCAAGTCGTGGTCATCGCCAACGGTTCGCCGATCACCGAACTGGATATCTCCCAGCGCTCGAAGCTGATGTCGGCCGGCGGCCACAGGGCACCGTCACGCCAGGAAGTGATCAACGAACTGATCGACGACCGCCTCAAGATCTCGAAAGGCAAATACTACGGTCTCGAGGTCACCGACAAGGAAGTCGACAATGCGTTCAGTAACATGGCGCAGCGCCAGCGCATGTCCCCGGAGCAATTCGGCCAGGTTCTCGCGCGCAGCGGTATTTCGACCGGCGCGCTGAAGGCGCGGTTGCGCGCTCAGCTGATCTGGAGCCAATTGGTGCGCGGCCGCTTCGGCACCAGCCTGGAGGTCGGCGACGCCGACATCGCCAGCGCCCTGCGGAAGGCCAATGTCGCCGATTCCGTCGCCGGCTTTGTCTATACGCTTTATCCGATCACGGTCATCGTCCCCAACGGCTCGTCGCCGGGCGTGGTCGATGCCAAGCGGCGCGAGGCCGAGAACTTGCGCAGCCGTTTCGTCGGCTGCGACGCCGGTGTGCGCCTGGCCCGCGCGCTGCGCGATGTCGCGGTCCGCGAGCCGGTAACGCGAAGCTCGGCCGAACTCCCCGAGCAACTGCGCGACGTACTGGCCAAGCTCGAGATCGGCCGCCTGAGCGCGCCGGAACCCACGCCGCAGGGCTGGCAGATGTTCGCTATGTGCAACAAGAAAGAGACCACCTCGGACTCGCCGGCCAAGCGCGAAATGCGCGACAAGCTGTACAACCAACGCTTCGAGGCGGAATCCAAGAAATTCCTCGAGGACATCCGCCGCTCGGCGATGATCGAATACAAGCGATGATCTCCTCCGATCTACCTGTCGTGCTGACATTGGGTGAGCCGGCCGGGATCGGACCCGAACTGACCATCGATATCTGGCGGCGGCGCGTTGAACTGGCGCTGCCGCCGTTTTACGTCATCGGCGATCCCGACTTGTACCGGACGCGTGCCGAAGCACTCGGCATAGACGTGCCGGTGAAGGCGATCACGGCGCCGCAGACGGCCGAAACCTTTGGCCGCGCCCTGCCGGTTGCACCGCTCGATATCAAGGTCAGCGCCCAGCCGGGTCGGCCCGACGCTTCCAGCGCGCCGGCCGCCATCACCTCGATCCGGCGGGCGGTCGCCGACGTACTGGCCGGCCGTGCGGCCGCGGTCGTCACCAATCCGATCGCCAAGAACGTGCTCTACAGTTCGGGCTTCGCCGAACCGGGTCACACCGAATTCCTCGCCAAGCTGGCGCAAGAGGCCACCGGCCGCACCGTGCATCCGGTGATGCTGCTGTGGTCGCCGGAACTCGCGGTGGTGCCTGTGACCATTCACCTGCCGCTCAAGGACGTGGTCGGCCGCCTGAGCAAGGAACTGATCGTCAAAACCGGGCGGATTACCGCACGCGATTTGCACGATCGCTTCGGCATCGCTCGCCCGCGTCTCGCCGTTGCCGGCCTCAATCCGCATGCCGGCGAGAACGGGTCGCTCGGCGAAGAAGACCGGGACATCGTCGCGCCCGCGGTCGCGGCGCTGCGCGCTGAAGGCATCGACGCCATCGGCCCGCTGCCGGCGGACACCATGTTTCATTCCCGCGCGCGCGCCGGATACGACGTCGCGCTGTGCATGTATCACGACCAGGCGCTGATCCCGATCAAGACGCTGGCTTTCGATCATGGCGTCAATGTCACGCTCGGCTTGCCGTTCGTACGGACCTCGCCGGATCACGGCACGGCCTTCGACATCGCCGGCACCGGCAAGGCCGATCCATCGAGCCTGGTCGCCGCGCTGATCCTGGCGGCCCGGATTTCGGCGCGAATGCCGGCGCCGGCGCCAGCCCAATAGCATGGCCATGGGCTCGATCGACGATCTGCCGCCGCTGCGTGACATCATCGCCCGTCACGGCCTGCGGCCGAAGAAGTCGCTGGGACAGAATTTCCTGCACGACCTCAACCTCACCGCCCGCATTGCACGGGCCGCCGAGCCGCTGGAGGCGACGACGGTGGTTGAAGTCGGCCCCGGCCCTGGCGGCCTGACACGCGCACTGCTGTCGCTCGGAGCCCGCCGCGTTGTCGCCATCGAGCGCGACGAGCGCGCCATCGCCGCACTGGAAGAAATTTCGGCGTACTATCCGGGCCGCCTCGACATCGTCGCCGGCGACGCCCTCGAGGCCGACTACGACGCCCTGCTCGGCCCGGAGCGCGCCTCGATCGTCGCCAACCTGCCGTACAATGTCGGCACCGCGCTGCTCATCCAGTGGCTCACCGTCGAGCCCTGGCCGCCGTTCTACGACCAGATGGTGCTGATGTTTCAGCGCGAGGTCGCCGAGCGCATCGTCGCCCGGGTCGGTGACGATGCCTACGGCCGGCTCGCCGTGCTGGCCGGCTGGCGCACCGAGGCCAAAATTCTGTTCGACGTGGCGCCCTCGGCCTTCGTGCCGCCGCCGTCAGTGACATCGTCGGTCGTGCGCCTTGTTCCGGTCGAGCGGCCAATTCCGTGCGACGCTGCCTTGCTTCAGCGCGTTACCGAAGCGGCCTTCGGCCAGCGCCGCAAGATGCTGCGGCAGAGTCTCAAGTCGCTCGGCGTCGATACCACGGCGCTGCTCGGCAACGCCAATATCGAGCCGACCGCGCGCGCCGAGGAGATCGACGTCGCCGGCTTCGTGGCGCTGGCGCAGGAATATGCGAAGTTGAAAGCGCCGTAGCCCGATCCTGTAGCCCGCATGAAGCGCAGCGCAATCCGGGGGTTGTCGCCCAGCCGCTCCCGGGTTTCGCTTCTACAGGGCAATCATCAGCTTACGGCGTCAGCGCCTTCAGCTCCGTCAGCAATTTATCGACGAAGTCCTTGAGGTTCGGCATCTTCACGCGCTTCAGCCGCTCGGCGGTCAGGATGGCGCGCAGCCGCTCGAAGCTCTTTTGCAGGTCACGATTGACGAGGATGTAGTCGTATTCGTTCCAGTGCTGGAATTCTTCCGCGGCGTTGCGCAGACGTTGCGCGATCACCGCTTCGCTGTCCTCGGCGCGGCGTACCAGACGCGATTTAAGGTCCTGCGCCGTCGGCGGCAGCACGAACACCGTGACGACATCGTCGCGCATTTTTTCGATGAGCTGGCGCGTCCCCTGCCAGTCGATATCGAACAGCACGTCGCGGCCTTCGGCCAGCGCCTTCTCCACCGCCTCGCGTGGCGTGCCGTAATAATTGCCGTGCACCTCGGCCCATTCGAGCAATTCGCCGTGGTCGCGCATGGCCTCGAAGCGCGGCTTGCTCACGAAGTAATAATGAGTGCCTTCGATCTCGCTTGGCCGCTTCGCCCGCGTCGTCGCCGAAACGGAAAGCGTCAGCTTGCCGGGATAATCGATGTTCTCCCGCTCGAGCAGATTGCGCGTCAGCGTCGTCTTGCCGGCGCCGGAGGGCGACGACAGCACCAGCATGATGCCGCGGCGTGTGATGTCGGCTTCGTCGTTCATTCCAGGTTCTGCACCTGCTCGCGGAATTGCTCGACCACCGCCTTAAGCTGAAGGCCGATATTGGCCAGTTCGACGTCATTGGCCTTGGCGGTCAGCGTATTCGATTCGCGGTTGAGTTCCTGCGCCAGAAAATCGAGGCGGCGGCCGATAGGCCCGCCGTCGGTGAGCAGCTTGCGCACCTGGCTGCCGTGCGAGGCGAGCCGGTCCAGTTCTTCGCGGATGTCGGCCTTGCTGGCGAGCAGCACCGCCTCCTGATAGAGCCGGTCGCTGTCGAAGCGCTGCGAGGCTTCCATCAGCGCGGCCACCTGCTCGGCGAGCCGCGCCTTGATCGCCTCCGGCTTGCGGCCAGGCGCCGCCTCGGCGCGCGCGGCGAGCGAGCCGATCTCGTCGAGCCGCGCCGTCAACAGCTTGCCCAGCGTATCGCCCTCGGCGCGGCGCATCGCCACCAGATCGGCGAGCGTCTTACCGAAGCCGGCAATGATCGCCTTCTCGGCGGCGACGCGCTCCTCCGGCTTCTCGTCATCCTCGGTAACTTCGATGACGCCCTTTAGGGCAAGGATGCCGTCGAGCGTCGGCCGGCCGGCGCCGACCACGCGGTTGTCGATTTGATCGAGCGTGGCGATGATGGCCGACAGCACCGGCTCGTTGATCTTCACCGTCGGCGCCATGCCTTTGCGCTCGACGCTGAGATTGCCATAGACCGTGCCGCGCGCCAGCGCGTCCGTCGCCGCCTTGCGCACCGCGACTTCGACGGCATCCCAGCCCGGCGGCAGGCGCAGGCGCACATCGAGGCCTTTGGCGTTGACCGATTTCAGCTCCCAGTTCCAGACATAGGAGCCGGTCACGCCCTGGCCACGCGCGAATCCGGTCATGCTCGACAACGCCATGGGTTTTTCGTCTTTCGTCTTCAGCCGCTGCAAATCGGCGCGACCATAGAGCATATGGCGGCAGCGTGGGAACGCCGCCCCGGGGAAAAATCGGAGAAGGAAACCACTTCGTTACCGCCGCGCGCCGTTCTTCGGCTTGGCGGGCTCGGCCGGTTTGCCCGCTTCCGGTTTGGGCGTTTCCACCGGCTTCGCCACGTCGGCCGGCACCGTGCCGGCCGGAGCATTGCCGCGCTCGATGGCGCGCAGCTTGGCGACGTTCTTCTGGTGCTCGGCGTAGCTGTCGGAAAAGGCGTGGCCGCCGGTACCGTCGGCGACGAAATACAATTCCTTGGTGCGCGCCGGGTTGGCGGCGGCTTCCAGCGAGGCGCGTCCCGGATTGGCGATCGGCCCTGGCGGTAGACCTTCGATCGTATAGGTGTTGTAAGGCGTCGGCTGTTCGATCTCGCTCTTCATGATCGGGCGGCCGAGCGCGCCCTTGCCGCCGGTCAGCCCGTAGATGATGGTCGGATCGGATTGCAGCTTCATCTTCGCCTTGAGGCGGTTGACGAATACGGCGGCGACGCGCGTGCGCTCGTCATCGCGACCGGTTTCCTTCTCGACGATCGAGGCGAGCGTGACCAGTTGCTCCGGCGTCTGGACCTGGCTCGGCAGATCTGGCGAGCGCCGCGCCCAGACTTCCGCGAGCACGCGCTTCTGCGCCTGCTCCATCCGCTGCAAAATCTGCTCGCGCGACATGCCGCGCGTGAATTTGTAGGTCTCGGGCAGCAGCGTG
>JAHCKF010000139.1 GCA_026125925.1 Pseudolabrys sp. | reverse complement strand
AAGCCGGCAGAATCAGGAAACTGGTGAGCAGAAGGCCGCTTCTGGTGAAGCGCCATGACGTCGCCTGCCGCCGCAAGGCAGCCGGCCGCGAACAGTGTCGGGATGACATCGCATATCCTCGTCCGTCGAATTGACAACGGGCGCGCCACGGCCGTCAGGCCGCGTCGTGCCGGTACTCAGATCGACAGGAGGTCTCGCGGAGGGCGATCGATGGGGTCGGCGCCGTGGCCGAACAGGTGGACGACGCGCAACTGGCTCACGGCCGCCACGCGCATCAGGGGCGCGCCGACCGGCGCGACATGCGGAGCAAGGGCCGTAAAGCAGAACGTGCCGCAGCATTTGCCGGTCACGCCATGGTCGTCCGCCGCCGGGGCGGAGTGCGGCTGATGATCGGCGGCGGCCGCGTCGTGGCCGTGGGGGGTGCTGGCGGCCCCGTGGCTGTGCTGAGAGTCGGCGGTGGCCTGTGTCGCCGTCATCGGCAGGCAATGCGTGCCGCCATCGGCCAGGGCCAAGGCGGCGGCCGGCGCGGCAATGCCGAGCGCATAGAAGACGAGCGCGACAATCGCCGCCTTCTTCCGCCAGGATTTGGTAAACAGAGCCAGCATTCCGCCTGCAATACTCTCGCCGCGACCGGAGCAAAATGGCATTGTTGTAGGCCGGCCCGCAAGTCCCGACTTGATCAAGCCCGCCACGATGTCCAAATTTAGACGGTAACAAGAGGACTTACAGGTGGCGTCTCACGACGTTCCAATCGGCACTTCGCAGGTCAGCCTCGCGGCGCTCAACGAGCGCTCGCGCGAGATTTTCCGCTCGATCGTCGAGAGCTACCTCGCCACGGGCGAACCGGTCGGTTCGCGCAATCTGTCTCGCATTCTGCCGATCACCTTGTCGCCGGCCTCGGTGCGTAACGTGATGTCGGACCTCGAGCAGCTCGGCCTCGTCTTCGCGCCGCATACCTCGGCCGGACGGCTGCCGACGGAACTTGGCCTGCGCTTCTTCGTCGATGCGCTGATGCAGGTCGGCGACCTCACCGAAGACAACCGCCGCTCGATCGAAGCCCAGGTTGCCGGCGCCGGCGGTGGCAAATCGATGGAAGCGGTGCTCACCGAAGCCTCGCAGATGTTGTCGGGGCTGACGCGTTCGGCCGGCGTGGTGCTGACGGCGAAGGCCGATACCCGGCTCAAGCATATCGAATTCGTGCGGCTGGAGCCGGAGCGGGCCCTTGCCGTGCTGGTCGGCGAAGACGGCCAGGTCGAAAACCGCGTGCTCAATGTGCCGGCGGGACTGCCGCCATCGGCGCTGACCGAGGCCGGCAACTTCCTCAACGCCCATATCCGCGGCAAGACGCTGTCGGAACTGCGCACGGAGATCGAGGCGGCGCTGGCGCAGGGCCAGGCTGAGCTCGATCAACTGACGCAGAAGATCATTGCCGCGGGACTGGCGAGCTGGTCCGGCGGCGACACCGCGGCGCGCCAGCTCATCGTGCGCGGCCACGCCAATCTGCTCGAGGATCTGCACGCGCTGGAGGATCTCGAGCGCGTTCGTTCGCTGTTCGATGCGCTCGAGGCGCAGCGCGGCGTCATCGACCTGCTCGGCCGCGCCGAGCGCGGCGACGGTGTGCGCATCTTCATCGGCTCGGAGAACAAGCTGTTCTCGCTGTCGGGCTCCTCGACCATCGTCGCGCCGTACCGCGACAATGCCGGGCGCATTGTCGGTGTCATCGGCGTCATCGGCCCGACGCGGTTGAACTACGCCCGGATCATCCCGATGGTGGACTACACCGCCCGTGTCGTGAGCCGCCTTTTGTCGGGCTCCGGGCATTAAAAGCGCCGGAAATACAGGATTTTCGGCCGATCGGGCTGGAAAAGCTTGATTTTTTGACCTCCAGCCCTGATATCCGGGCCACACCCATATCAAGAAGTGGATTGAGACGATGACGGACCCGACCGCGCGTAAGGCTGAGAACGCGAGCGCCGAGACCGAAAATACCACCGCCCAGACGGCGCCGACGCCGGAATTTGCCGAGCAGCCGGATCCGCTGGCCGAGGCCAAGCGCGAAGCCTTCGAATACAAGGACAAGCTGCTGCGCACGCTGGCGGAGATGGAAAATCTGCGCAAGCGCACCGAGCGCGAAGTCGCCGACGCGCGCGCTTACGGCATCACCAAGTTCGCACGCGACGTGCTCAACGTTGCCGACAACATGCATCGCGCGCTCGCGACCCTGCCGGAGGAAGCCCGCGCCACAGTCGATGCGTCGATCAAGGGCGTGCTTGAAGGCGTCGAGCTGACCGAGCGCGAGCTGCTGAAGACGCTGGAGAACAACGGCGTCAAGAAGTTCACGCCGCAGGGCGAGAAGTTCGATCCCAATATTCATCAGGCGATGTACGAAGTGCCGAACGCCGATGTGCCGTCAGGTCACGTCGCGCAGGTCATTCAGTCCGGTTACATGATCGGCGACCGCGTGCTGCGCCCGGCGCTGGTCGGCGTGTCGAAGGCGGCGCCGAAACCGGCGGCCAATTCTGCGAACGAAAACTCACCGGCCGGCAACGGCAAATAGACGCGGGCCCGGATCGGTCGGCACAGGCGGCGCCCCTCGGGCGCCGTTTGCATTTGCAGGCGGCTGCATCGTCAGCCTCGCGACTATGATCGGGTGACGAGGCAAGGTCTTAGCTCCGTTCTTTGGATTGGAATAATTCAAGCTCGCTACGAGGCACTTTTGATTCGTTATAAACTACTGATTTCATTGATATTTTCCTTGACGACGGGGGCGTCGGCGAACACTGTCCGCGGAAATACTTCTGCGACAGGAGGCCGCACATGCCGTCAGTTTCATTTCCGTCTACGCCCTCACGCATCAAGACCCTGGCCTGGGCGGCCGCGCTTCTGAGCGCCGCGGCTCTGTCCGGCACCGCGCAGGCGGCGTCGATGAAGGACGGCGTCAAGGCCTACAAGCCGTTCATCGCCGAGAACATCGCCAAAGCCATTGCTGGCGCCAAGGAGATGCAGACGGCCGTGAAGGCCGGCGATCTCAAGGCGGCGCAGGATGCCTGGATCAAGTCGCGCAAGGGGTGGGAAGTGATGGAGCCGGTGACCGGCACCTATTTCGGGGAATTCGACAAGAGCGTCGATCCGTGGCCGAACGCCAAGAGCGGCTATCACGCCATCGAAGTGGTGCTGTTCTCCGCGAAGAAGACCGAAGGCCTCGACCAGCCGATCGCGGAGATGCTGGCGAACATGGACAAGTTCGAGAAGAAGCTGAACGACAAGAAGTTCGCCTTCGCGCCGCAGCTCCTGCTCGAGGGCACCGCGAACCTCGCTTACGAAGTCGGCGAAGAGAAGTCCGGCGGCGGTGAGTCGCCCTATGCGGCAACCTCGATCATCGACATGCAGGAGAACGTCGAAGGCATCGAAGTCGCCTGGAAGCTGGTATTCGCCGACACGCTGAAGAAGAAAGATCCCAAGCTCGCCGGCATCGTCGAGGAGCGCATCGGCAATCTCGAAAAGCTTGTCGGCGTTGCCGACATCAAGAGCATGGATGCCAAGAAGGTCCATGTCGGCGGCGAGGAACTGGCGGCGCTGATGCTGCAGGCGGCCCCGAAGCTCGGCCTCAAGTCCTTCAAGGTCGGCGACGAAGACGAAGAAGCCGCTGAGAAGGCGAAGTAGTCATGCGCTTCCGACCGCTTCAAGCTGTAGTCGCCGCCGGCCTTGTCGTGGCGGCGTCAATGGCGCCGGCTCATGCGACGCCGGTCGTCAGCAAGGATGCGACGTTGCCGGTCGGCAGCGAACTGAACGAGGAGTTGCTCAATCAGCCGACGGAGCTGTTCGGCTTCGAACGGGCCGGCGGCAAGCGCTCCTATCTGTTCAATCTCGGGGACATGCTCTTTTCCTCGTCCTCGATCTTCGGCGGCAAGGCCGCCGACGCCGGCATGAGCTGCAACTCCTGCCATCAGCAAGGCGCCAGCAATCCGAAGCTGTTCGTGCCCGGTCTGTCGGCAAAGCCGGGCACCTTCGACACGACCGGCCCGCTGTTCAACGCCAAGGCTGATAACGGCGTGTTCGATCCGGTGACGGTGCCGAGCCTGCGCGGCGACAAGTATCTGGCCCCCTATGGCCATGACGGCCGCATCGCCTCGCTGCGGGAGTTCATCCGCAACGTCATCGTCAACGAGTTCGCCGGCGCCGAGCCGAGCGGTCAGGTGCTCGATGCGCTCGTGACCTATGTTAACGAAATATCCTTCCTGCCGAACGAGAAGATCACGTCCGACGGTCACCTGACCGACAAGGCGTCGGACTCGGCCCGGCGCGGCGAGGCGCTATTCAACAAGCCCTTCCCGAAGAACGCTTCGATGAGCTGCGCGACGTGCCACGAGGCCAATGCCGCCTTCGTCGATCACAAGGTTCATGACATCGGCACCGGGGGCTACTTCAAGACAAAGACGCTGATCAACGCCAAATTCAACGCGCCATATTTCCACGATGGCCGCTTCGACAGCTTCGACGAGGTGGTCGGCTATTTCGACAAGCATTATGAGCTAGGTTTGAGTGCAAGCGAGCAGAGCGACCTGGTCGCCTATCTCGACACCATCGGCGACGCCGACACGCCGTTTACGCCGAACACGGTCCAGGCCGAGGTCGACGAACTGAGCCAATTCGCCAGTGTGCTCGACGTCGCCATTCCGGCACGCGACAAGCAGGTGATCCGCCTCGCTGTGGACTCCGTCGGCGCCGAATGGCGAGAGGTCGGCGAGAACTTCCCCGACCGCAAGGACACCTCGGTCGAGGGTGGCGTCGCCGAACGAATGAGAGCGCGCGCCAGCGTGCGCGATCTGGTACTGACGTTGCGGCAGGTGGCGATGGCCGCCGAGATCGACGATTTCCAGGAGGCGGCGCGGCTTTACGGGGAATATCGAAAGACGGTCGCCGTGGTGACGCCATACCTCAAGGCCGCCGAGCAATATTCGCTGTTCAATCCGCGGGTGCATGAGAAGCACTTTGCGGCGTTACGCCAGCTCGCGGATTTGGCGAAGTAAGACGTTCCGAAACGTGGAATGAGCAAGCCTTGGGGCGCCGAATGAATATCAAATCGCAATCGGCGACGGCGCGTCGCATGCTGGCTGCATTGGCAGCGGCGACAGCCTTGAGCACGGCTTGCGGCAGCGCGGCCTTTGCCGCCGACAAGGCCAAGCCCGCGCCGTCGATCTGGGAGCGCGAGACACTCACCGGCGACTGGGGCGGCGGCCGCACCGCGCTCAAGGAAAATCAGGGCATCGACATCACGCTGAACTATATCGGTGAAACCTTCGGCGTGCTGTCCGGCGGTTTGAATCGGCGCGCCAGCTACGAGGGGCGCCTTGAATTCTCGGTCGATACCGACCTGTCGAAGCTGGTTGGGCTCAACGGCGCAACGACGCATTTCACCATCTATCAAATTCACGACAGCGGTTCGAACCCGGCGGGAAATGTCGGCTCGATCGCCGATCCGTCGAACATCGATGCGCTGTCGACGACGCGGCTGTTCACGCTCTGGTACGAGCAGACCTTTGCCGATCGGTTTTCGCTGCGTGTCGGCCAGCTCGCTGGTGACGACGAATTCATCATCTCGCCGACCGCCGGTGGCTTGATCAACGGCACCTTCGGCTGGGCCGGTATTCTGGCCGCCGACATGCTCAATGGCGGGCCGGCCTATCCTGTCGCGGTGCCGGGGGCGCGGCTCAAGGTCAACGCCACCGACAACGTCACGGTGCTCGGCGCCGTGTTCGCCGGCGATCCGGCGGGCAAATCGACCTGCACCTTGTCGGCACAGGAGTGCAACGAGCACGGCACCAATTTCGGACTCGCCGGCGGCGCGCTTTACATGGGTGAAGTGCAATACGCCGTGAACCAAGGCAAGAACGCCGCTGGCCTGCCGGCGATCTACAAGCTTGGTGGCTGGTACGCGACGACCGACTTCGCCGATCAGCGCTTTGGCGTCAATGCCGCCGGCGTCACCGTGCTGCTCAGCGACCCGACGGTCGCCGGGCCGCTCAACCACAAGGGCAACTGGGGCATCTATGGCGTCGCCGATCAGACGGTGCTGAGCCGCGGCGATACGGCCTTGAGCCTGTTCGTGCGCGGCGGCCTGTCGCCGTCGAACCGCAATCTGCTGTCGTACTACATCGATGGCGGCGCCGGCATCAAAGGCCTGTTCGCCGGTCGTCCCGACGACACGCTCACCTTCGGCGTCGCCTACGCCCAGATCAGCCGCGACGCGTCGGACGCCGACATCGATGCCGGCAATGCGGTCGTGCGCGACCACGAAGTGGTGTTCGAAGTGAGTTACGCCGCGCAGATTGCGCCGAGGTGGACCTTGCAGCCCGACCTGCAATACATCGTGCATCCGGGCGGCAATGTCGCCGATCCGAACGATCCCAACGGCGGCGCGGTGAAGAATGCGCTTGTCGCGGGACTGCGCTCAACGATCAAATTTTAAACGCACCCGCTCACCCCCGCGAAAGCGGGGGTCCAGGGTTTCTTGTTCTCCGGGAATGTCGCTTAGCGCTAGATGCCCGCATCCGCGGGCATGAGCGGAGATTTGCGTCTGCCCCGTGCGATAGCGCTAGCCCCTCGGCTCCACACCATCGCGCACGGCGCGGAAGCGGTTGAACACGGCATCCCACTGCGCTTCGGAGGCGACGCCGACGATGCGCAGGAAGCCCGAGCCCCCGAAGCGCACCCATTGCACCAGTTTCACCGGCTTGCCGGTGACGTTCTCAGCGTCGGCGCGGATTTCATGACCGGGACCGTTCGAGATACGCATCGGTTCGGAGCTTTGCAGGCGTAAATTGCGTAGCGGAGCTTGCGACAGCAGATCGGCGGCAAAGCGGCCGCGGTCGCGGTCGTCCGGCGCGCCGCGTCCGATTGCCACGATCACATAAGGGTGGCTGGTGATGTCGTCGCTGTCGCCGTCGATCAGGATGACGCCCCCCGACGGCAGCACCGTTATCGGGCGAAAGCCGGCCATGTCGCCGAGCTTGAACGGCAGGAGGCTGAGTTGCTCCATCAGCGGCGTCGGCCGGAAGGTCACGCTGCGCAGGGCTGTTCGGATCACCGCGTCGCTGTAGACGCTCAAGGCGTCGTCGGGCACCTGCACGCTGATCAAGGTCGCCAGGTCGCGGACCGGCCCGGTGGCCGAGGACGCGATCAGAAACCATTTGTGAACCTTGACGCCATTCTCCGTAGCGGCGCCGCTCACCAGGATGCCGATGCCGTTTTCGAACGGAAACGCTTCGCGCTTGAGATTTTGCACCTCGGCCTGTGTCTTGGTGAAGGCCGAGCGCTCCAGGCCCTCCAGCGCGGCAAGCGGCATGTCGAGGATGGTAATGGCAACCTTGCGGCCGGCATCCTCGAAGCCGGGGAAACGGGTCGATACCGTCAAATCGGCCGGCACGGTCAGGCCGATGCGCAGGCCGGGCGGGAAGACCGTTTCGGCGGCGGCGGCAGGCGAGGGCGCCTGCAACAACAGGGCGCTGAGGGTCAGCAGGAGAGCAAGCGTTCGGCGCGGCATGAATCCCGTCATGGTTGCGGTTGAGCCGGGCGGGCAGAGGCCCGGCCCGGCAAAGGAGAAACCATGCATAGCCGGTTCAGCCGGCTTTTTCGCGGCCCCCGGAGGCGGTTAGCTCCCAATTTCGTGAACGGGCCGCTTGCGGCCCCCATGCCCCCTCCTATATGAGCCTTGAGCCGCAAAACCGCGGTTAATCGTATCCAGGGGGCTGGATCAGGGGCCTTCGCGGAAGAGCCGCGAACCCAGCTTAGGGCGCCAGATAATCCGAGGGGATATCCCCCGAAGGTTTGAGGGCCCATCCGGTCTGCCGCAATTGAGAGGACGAAAACATGGGCAAGGTCATCGGTATCGACCTCGGCACCACCAATTCCTGCGTTGCCGTGATGGAGGGCAAATCGCCCAAGGTCATCGAGAACGCCGAGGGCATGCGGACTACTCCATCGATCGTCGCCTTCACCGACGACGGTGAGCGTCTGGTCGGCCAGCCGGCCAAGCGCCAGGCGGTCACCAATCCGGAAAAGACCATCTTCGCGGTCAAGCGACTCATTGGACGGCGCTTCGACGACCCGATGGTGGAGAAGGACAAGAAGCTCGTCCCCTACAAGATTTCCAAGGCCTCGAACGGCGACGCCTGGGTCGAAGCCGACGGCAAGCAGTACTCGCCGTCGCAGATCTCGGCCTTCACCCTTCAGAAGATGAAGGAAACGGCCGAAGCC
>JAHCKF010000138.1 GCA_026125925.1 Pseudolabrys sp. | reverse complement strand
CGCGGACCTTGTAGTTGATCTTCTCGTTGCGCAGGTCGGCATCGACGCGCAGGCCGGCCTTGCGCGCCGCGGCGGCGACTTCCGCCGCATAGGCATCGGCATCCTGCGTGATGGTGCAGACCACCGCCTGCTTCGGCGCCAGCCACAAGGGCAGGTGGCCGGCATAGTGCTCGAGCACGACGCCGAGGAAGCGCTCCAGCGAGCCGCAGATCGCGCGGTGCACCATGACCGGCGTCTGCTTGGAGCCGTCCGGCGCGATGTAGAACGCTTCGAAGCGCTCCGGCAGGTTGAAGTCGACCTGCGTGGTGCCGCACTGCCAGTCGCGGCCGATGGCGTCGCGCAGCACATATTCGAACTTAGGCCCGTAAAACGCGCCTTCGCCGGGATTGACCGCGGTCTTGATGCGGTTGTTGCTCTTGGCGATGGTTTGCAACACGTTCTGCATCACGCTTTCGGCGTGATCCCAGGCCGCATCGGAGCCGACGCGCTTTTCCGGACGCGTCGAGAGCTTGACGACGAGATCGCCCTCGAAACCGAAATCCGCGTAAGTCGTCATGATGAGGTCGTTGATCTTGAGACACTCCTCGGCGAGCTGGTCCTCGGTGCAGAAGATATGCGCGTCGTCCTGGGTGAAGGCGCGCACGCGCAAGAGGCCGTGCATCGCGCCCGACGCCTCGTAGCGATGCACGATACCGAATTCGGCGAGGCGGATCGGCAGTTCGCGATAGCTCTTGAGGCCATGCTTGTAGATCTGCACATGGCCGGGGCAGTTCATCGGCTTGATGGCGAACCAGCGCTTGTCCTCGGCTTCGTCGCCGGCCGACTGGGCCGCGAACATACTCTCGCGGTACCACTGCCAGTGGCCCGAGGTCTCCCACAGCGACTTGTCGAGCATCTGCGGCGCATTGACTTCTTGATAGTCGGCCTTCAGCCGCCGCCGCATATAGGCGATGATTTCCTGGAAGATGGTCCAGCCATTGGCGTGCCAGAACACCGTGCCGGGGCCCTCCTCCTGGAAGTGGAATAGGTCCATCTCGCGGCCCAGCTTGCGGTGGTCGCGCTTCTCGGCTTCCTCCATCTGCTTGAGGTAGCTGTCGAGCTCTTCCTGCTTGGCGAAGGCGGTGCCGTAGATGCGCGACAGCATCGGGTTGTTGCTGTCGCCGCGCCAGTAGGCGCCGGCGACGCGCATCAGCTTGAAGGCGTTGCCGATCTTGCCGGTCGAGGTCATGTGCGGACCGCGGCACAGGTCGAACCAGTCGCCCTGCTTGTAGATCTTGATCTGCTGGTCTTCCGGAATGGCGTCGACCAGCTCGACCTTGAACAATTCGCCCTTGTCGTTGAAGACCTGCTTGGCCTTGTCGCGCGACCACACTTCCTTGGTGAAGGGTTTGTCGCGGGCGATGATCTCCTTCATCTTCTTTTCGATGACCGGCAGGTCGTCGGGCGTGAACGGCTCGTTGCGCGCGAAGTCGTAATAGAAGCCGTTCTCGATCACCGGGCCGATGGTCACCTGGGTGCCGGGCCATAATTCCTGTACCGCCTCGGCCAGCACATGGGCGGCGTCGTGGCGGATCAGTTCGAGCGCGCGCGGATCGTCGCGCGAGACGAACTCGATGCGAGCGTCCCCGGTAATCGGATCGGCGAGGTCGGTCAGCACGCCGTCGAGCGCCATCGCCACCGTGCGCTTGGCCAGCGAGGGCGAAATGCCCTTGGCGATGTCGAGGCCGGTGATGTTGTCGGGATAGTCGCGGCGCGCGCCGTCGGGAAAGGTCAAATTGACCGTTTTGGCGACCATGGTCTTCTCCTGTTGCTCACTCCCGCGAACGAGCGCGGGTAAGCGGATATTGATTCCGGAAGGGATATAGCAGGCCGTTTTGCCGGCGCAACCAGGCAGGCTTGTTTGATCCAGCGCAACGCCGCCCGTAGCCCGTCGGCGTAGCCATATCCCATGAAAACCGCCGTTTTACGCACCGCGATACTGACCGTTGCGTTGGCCCTGACGGCGCCTGCCGCGGCGCAGCCACGGCCGGCGCCCGGTGAGGTCATCGATGCAGTCGCCCAGTACACCGGGATGACTAACGATGCGGTCAGCCTGGCGCTCAAGGACAATGCCGCCGCGCTCGGCCGCCTGACCGATGCGGTTGTCGCCGTCCAGATCGCCCAGCAGTTCCTCGACGCCCGTGACGCCGATATCGCTACCACGGTGTTCAATCAGGCGACCGATTCCGCCGCCGAAGCCCTGCTGCCGCCGCCGCTGATGACCGCGATCAAGGCGGTTCGTCTCTACAAAGCAATGCTCGAGGCCATCCACGGTCTGGTACTGGTCCCCAAACTGGACGCGGGGCTTTACGCAACCTATCGCGCCAACCGGGCGCAGAACCAGGATGTCATCAACTCGTTCTCCTACGCGACCAGCCAAAGCCTCGGCGGCGGCTATTACGTCGCAAAGCCGAAAATGGTCGAGGACTACATCAGCAAGTACAAAGGTTGGGACAAGGATCTGATCGGCGAGCCGATGCGCCGCCGTGCCGAGCGTCAGGTCGATCGCTTCTGGATGGCGCGGCTGGAAGCCAATTATCAGCAGGAGAAGGTCAAGCCGGAGAAACAGGCGATCCTCGCCGCCATCTGGGCGAGCGTCAAAGACATCACCGACCAGCTCAAGCCGTCAGCGGGCATTGGTGCCGCGCTGTTTCCCGATCCGGGTGCGGATCTTCCCGGCGGCTGGTGGTGGGCCAAAAGCGCCGGCGCGCAATACAAGGGGCCGGAGCCGTCGCCGCCGAGCTACACGCCGACGTGGATGCAGACCATCGAACTCAGCACCGTTCAGGGATATGTCTTCAAGCCGTTTAAGGGCGGTGGCGGCTCATGGTGCAGGCCGGAGCGCAACGGCAAATGCGATCTGCCGTATCAGCGCGTCGATATAACGATTTCGGATTGGACGAAGCACGGCGGGGAGAAGCCCTGTGTTCAGTCGGTGCAATCCTTGCTCAAGGACTGGCCTGCGCTACACAAGCGGCTGTCGGACAGGGCGGTCAGTTCGGTCGGGCAAAATCCGGAGCAGAACGGAATTAGATTCTGCCTGAAGAATTTCTATGTCTCTCTGAATAACACCGCGCTCAATGGAGCCTCGCCCGATCCGGCGATCACGCGCCATTTCGCCAATGTCATCGTGCGCAAGATCAACGCACAAGGCGGTGGTAAGGCAACGGTCGGCACGGAGTAACGCGCTCCCGTCAGGCGCGGGCCAGACGCTCTCTCGCCCAGCCCAGCACGCGGCCGTCGATCACCAGCAGCGAAGCGGCGATGACGACGGCGCCGACGATTTCGTTGGCGGAGAACGGCTCGTTGAGGATGAGGACGCCGAGCAGGATGGTCGTCACCGGGATCAGCAGCGTGACCAGCACGACATTGACCGCGCCGGAGCGGTTGAGGATGCGGAAGAACAGGATATAGGCGAGCGCCGTCGACAGCGTCGCAAGCCCGGCCAAAGCCGCCCAGGTGGCGAGCCCCGGTACAGGCAGCGTCCACGGCCGGTCGATGAACGCGGCGGCAACCGCCATCACCGGCGTCGAGCAGATGAGCTGGCCGGTGGCGGAGGTGACCGGCGGCACGCCCTTGAGCGCGCGGCGGCCCCAATAGCCGGCGAAGCCGTAGCTTAGCGCGGCGCCGAGGCAGAGCAGAATTCCGAACATCTGGTCCGAAGCGCTCAGGCCCGGCGCGCGCAGCAGCGCCACGCCGCCAATGCCGATCAGCACGCCGGCGATGCGCCGGCCGGTGAGGCGTTCCTCGCCGGCGGCCGCCATCACCAGAACCGCGAACAGCGGCGTCGTCGCATTGAGCACGGCGGCGAGGCCGCTCGAGATCACGGTCTGCGCAATGAGAAACAGCGAGAACGGGATGACGTTGTTGACGAGCCCCATGATGGCAAAGGGAAACCACTCGCGAGCCCGCGTCGGCAATGCACCGCCGAGCGGGCGGATGACGATGAGCAGGCACAGTGCGCCGAGCGCGACGCGCGCAAGCGCCACCGTCAGCGGCGGCAGTTCTCGCAGCGCCACGCCGTTGAAGAAGAACGAGCCTCCCCACAGCACCGATAAAACAACCAGCAGCAGCCAGTCCTGGCGGTGCATCGGCAGCGGATCGTTGGCGGAGCGCATGTTCGGGTCTTTCGTGGGAGAGGCAGGGTGTGCCGCGCTCCGATTTGGCCGGCCACCCGCTTCCTGTCTCTACGGCTCGGACTGTGTGCCGTGCCAGCGGCCGTAGCGCCAGGGCGTCCACCAGTGCGCCTGCGCCGGCAGCGCCTTCGGCACGAAATCGAGGCCATGCGTGCCGAACGGATGACACCGCAGGATTCGCGCCAGCGCCATCCAGCCCCCGGCCCAGAGGCCAAAGCGGCTGATCGCTTCGTCGGCATATTCCGAGCAACTCGGCAGATGGCGGCAGCGCGGGCCGATCAGGGGGGAGAGCGTGTATCGATAGACGGCTACCAAGCCGCGGCCGACGACGCGAGGAATCCGCGCTAGAGGACTGAGTTCGGAGGGTGAGTTGCGGTCGCGCAAACGAAAAGCCTTCGCCGTCGATGGTCGTGCGAAGGTCTTAGCAAAGTTCCGCCGCCAAGCTCTATCGCCAAGTTCCATCGCGCTGGAACTGCTCAGCTTTCGAGCAACTTAGGGCAGGCATAGCGACCTTTTTGCACTAGCGAGAATCTGCGCGTCGATATTAAATAAGACATCGGGGGTTCTGTGACAGACATTTGACGAGACGCAAAACTCGCTCTCGCACAGCGTTTACGCTGCCGTCGCGAACACGAACCTCGAAGCAAAATGGAATTCCTCGCTGCTTCAACGCAGAAATGGGGTTCCGGTTCCGGCGGCGGACAAAGATTTTTGCGAGCCGCGAAGAAGGGGAAAGATGCGAAGTTCCCTCGGCTCGATTGGCACCCTCATCGGCGCACTCAGCGCCGCCGCTCTGTTCGCCGCCGGCGTCACGACGCCAGCCGGCGCAGACAACCGGACTTTGCCGATGCGCTTCGAGTTGCGCACGGAAGGCCCCACGGCCCAATGCGGGTTAGCATGCGCCACCTATGTCTCGGCGGCCGGCGCCATCTCGGCGGACAGTCCGCGCGATTTCAAGAAGTTCATGGAAGCGGTTAAAGCGCAAGGTCATGATCTGACCGGCGCGACGGTGGTCATGGACTCCGACGGCGGGTCGGTGCTCGGCGCCATCGCACTGGGCCGCGAGATCCGCACCGCCCGGCTGTCGACCATGGTGGGACGCGTTGTCGATCTCGCCGACCAGCCCCGGAGCGCGAGAGTTCCGCTGGCGAAACTATCGCCTTACGCCGATTGCGAGTCGATGTGCGCCTTCGTCATGCTCGGCGGCATCAAGCGCACGGTGCCGGCAGAAGCGCGCGTGATGGTGCATCAAATCTGGCTCGGCGATCGCCGCGAGGACCCGACGGCCGCGAACTATTCGGCAGAAGACCTCGTGCTGGTGCAGCGCGATATCGGCCGGCTGGCGCGCTTCACCGAGGACATGGGCGCGTCGATGGATCTGCTCGACCTTGCGCTGCGCATTCCGCCTTGGGAGCCGCTGCACGTGATGTCGCGGGATGAACTGACGCATACGCGGCTGGCGACCGAAGGTCCGGCCATGCCGGAAGTGGCAGCGGTGGCGAGGGCTACCACGACGGCTGCGACAACGACGGCGACGACGGCTGCGCCGTCACCCGCGCCGGCGCGTCCCGATCGGCCGATGACCAACGGCGCCAAGCCTTCGGCCAATCCCATGCCGATCAGCGAGAAGAGCTGGGGCCTGCTCGATCGCGATGGCGGCATGATGCTGGCGCGCCGCCATCCGCTGACCGTCGAAGGCGATCAGATCGGCAGTTTCGATCTGATCCTGTCCTGCGGCGCCAATGACAAATACGAAATGAGCTATGTCGAACGGCGCTATGCCGGCGACGGCCTGGCGCTGCCGCCGCGGCTCGACGGTGTCACCTTGCGTATCGGCAAGAACCGCGCGCCGCTGAAGATCGTCGCCAGCGGCCGTGACGATCAGGACCGGATGTTGCGGACGCTGGCCGTGGGCTCCGTGTCCGCCGATGCCGTGCGCCATTTCTCTGCCGGCTTCCGCTCGGTGGTCGTCGAAACCGACAGCGACGACGCGGTGACCGTTATCCGGATCGGCAACACCGGGGCACCGCAGAACTTCCCGCAACTTGCCGCCGCCTGCGCCAAGCCGATTGGCGAGCGGGCCGATGCGGCGATGGTGCAGAAGACAGGCGGGGTGGCATCGGCGCGGTAAGCGGACGCTCAGTCCGCGGCCGGGCGGATTCGCAATTCAGGAGAAGACTCATTCGCGGTCTTCCGCACGGATAGAGCTCTGGGGCTTATTCCGTGCCGGGAGGTTAGAATGGATGCGCGAGAGTTTTCCGAACTTGCGAATGGCGGCGTTCACGCGCGATGCGCCTGCCACGATTCTGCTGCTCGTTTTGAGATCGAAGGTCGCGAATACATCGGCCAATTCGATGGCCAGATATCGGTTCGGCTTGGCAAGCCGACCATGTCTTACGAGCGTTTGCAGACCATCCCTTTGCACGTCATCGGCTATACGACCTCGAGCGATATTCCGGGGATGGGCCGCACCACGCTCGATTTCGACTTCAGCAGACCCATTCCTGCGAGCGACGTGGTCGCATCGGACCGAAGCGCCTTCTTCCCGGCCGTGCAAACCATGCGCCTTCATATCCTCGTGACCTGCGAGGCGTTCAGAGGCAGAACCCTGCGGAGCATGGGTCCAAGCGCTTTGCGCAATGCAGATGCCCGCAACTTCCCGCCGCCGGAAGGTTCGGTTTATGTGCTGGAATCTCCGGTCGCGCTTGAGGACATCGCGGCGCCCGGCAGGCCGTTGATGACCCTGCGCAATGTCAATACCGCGATCATCTCGACTGACGTCATGCCGGAGCGCATTACGACGAATGCCGGCTTTGTGCTGCTCTCCCGCGGCGGCAGGACAGCGCAATTGGCCGCGGAGCGCGGCGAAACGGAAATCGGATACGAAATGGATCAGGGCGGGGCGGTCTCCGTTAGTCTATTCGACGCCGGCGAGCGCCCCCTCGGTGTGGCGTTCCATCAAAAACAGAGCGCCGGCAGGCACACCATCCAGGTCCCCAATCATCTTTGGCTGGGGATGGCCGCGTATTACCAGATTGCGGTGGACGGGTTGTCTCGAACCGCGCTCATGCCGCTGGAATCGTAGAGCTCCGCTTCGCCTCGATCTCCTCGACCGCCTTCACCACCGCATCGAAAGTCAGCATGGTCGAGGCGTGGCGGGCCTTGTAGTCGCGGACCGGCTCGAGGAAGGCGATGTCGGCCCATTTGCCCTCGGGCGGCGGGCCGTTCTCCTTGAGCATCTTGCGGACGGACTCGCGGACTTCCCGGAGTTCGGCGGGGGTGGCGCCGATGACGTGGCGGGCCATGATCGAGGATGAGGCCTGGCCCAGGGCGCAGGCTTTGACGTCATGGGCAAAATCCGTGACCGCGCCGTCCGCCATCTTCACGTCCACGGTGACGGTCGAGCCGCACAGCTTGGAATGGGCGGTCGCGGTGGCGTCCGGCGCGTCGAGCCGGCCCAGACGCGGGATATGCGCGGCCAGATCGAGGATTTTTGCGTTATAGACGTCATTCAGCATGGAATTGGACCCGGAAGCCATGCAATCCGGCCGGTCATCCGGCACGTTGCCTGGTTCGTACAAAGCAATATATAGGGGGCGGCCCGCCGGTACGAGAAGGGTTCTCGGCCTCGGAGCCCATGGTCCCTCGCGATACGGGCCATGCAGAATGGGATTGCGGCGTCCGACCGCCCGGAGGGCGGGAAAGCGCGGCCACCCCGGTGACACTCCCGGTGCTGCCCCTTGAAGGCATGCCCCGGTCGAACGGAGACCGTTATGGACGCCAAGAGCAAGATTATTAAGCCCTGGGACAAACAGGGCCTGTCCGACCATGTCAGCGCCGCGCCGACCCCGCCGGGCCCGCGGCCGTCGCGCGAGGAGGCCGAGGCCGCCGTCCGCGTGCTGCTGGCCTATGCCGGCGACGATCCGAAGCGCGAAGGTGTGCTCGATACGCCCAAGCGCGTGGTCGATGCCTATGACGAGCTGTTTGCCGGCTATCGCGAATGCCCGGCCGAGGCGCTGGACCGCACCTTCTCCGAGACCTCCGGCTACGACGACTTCGTCCTGGTGAAGGGCATCACCTTCAACTCGCACT
>JAHCKF010000137.1 GCA_026125925.1 Pseudolabrys sp. | reverse complement strand
CCTTCACGGTCGGAATATCGGGGGCCACTTTCGACCGCTTGCTGTCCATGTAGACGAGGGTGCGAACGCGCCCGGCCTTGGTCAGGCTTTCGGCTTCCGGCAGCGAGCACGAGACGAAATCGATGCCGCCGCCGGCGAGGTCGGTGAGCGCGGTGGCCGCGCCGGTCGACGGAACCCAGCCGACGCTCTTGGGATCGATGTCCTTCGACTTCAACAGACCGCCGAGCGCCAGATGCCAGCTACCGCCCTGGCCGGTGCCGGAGGCCTTGAACTTGTTCGGGTTGGCCTTGATGTCGTCGAGCAGCTCGCTGATCGTTTTGTACTTGGAGTCGGACTTGACGTGGATCGCCGCCGGATCGGTGTTCATCAGCGCCAGCGGCGTGAAGCCCTTGTAGTCGAGGTCGGTCAATCCGACCCAGTGCATCATGTTGATCTCGAGCGTGATCAGTCCGATCGTGTAACCGTCGGGCTTGGCCGTCGCGATCGCCTGATGGCCGACCACGCCGCTGCCGCCGGTCCGGTTGACCACATTGATGGGCTGTCCGAAATCCTTCTCCAGCAGACCGGCGACCATTCTGGCCACCGCGTCGGTGCCGCCGCCCGCGGCCCACGGCACGATCAAGGTGATCGGGCGCTCCGGAAACGCCGCTGCCGCCGGCGCCGCCGATCCTGCGATCAATGCGAGCGCAGCCAGCCCGCTTAGCCAAGCTTTCCATCCGTGACGCATCTGTCCCTCGCCTGAATATTTGTTGTTTTGTCGTTGCAAACCGCCGTGTTTGAAACGGCCGGCGTGGGCGTGAGTGTAACAGCCGTCCGAAAGCCTGACGGTCACAGCATCTTTGCCAATGAGGAACAGATCGTTGCGGCAGGCGCCGCGCAAGCCGCTGGTCCAGACCGGCGTAGGGGCTCAGGTCATCGGCATCGGTGAGGCTGGCTGCGTACCGGAGCGGCGCATTCCGCTCGGAACTTCGGACGCCGAAATGTGACCGAGCCCGTCGATCAGGAAATCGACGAAGCACCGGATGCGCGCCGGCATGTATTTCTGCCGGAAGAACACGGCGAAGACGCTGAGCGTGTCGTTTGGGTGATAGGCTTCGAGTAGCGGGACCAGTCGGCCGGCGCGGATGTCCTCATCGACCATGAAGCTGCCGAGCCGGGCGATGCCGATGCCCGCCAGCACGGATTCGCGCAAGGTATCGCCGTTATTGGCGCGGAAATTCCCGGACACCGGCTGTGTGAAGGAACGCCCGTTTTCGATGAAAGGCCATTCGTTGAGACTCGCCTTGATATTGAAGCCGAGGCAATTGTGCGATGCGAGATCGGCCGGGCTGCGCGGCGCCGGGTGCCGCGCCAGATAGGCCGGGGCGGCGACGACGATACGGCGAAAATCGAGAACCTTGCGGGCGCGCAACGAGGAATCCTGCAGCGGCCCGATGCGCACGGCGACGTCGGCCTGGCCGCTGACCAGGTCCACGACTTCGTCGGACAGCGACAGGTCGATTTCGATTTCGGGGTAGCGCTCGAGAAATTTCGGCAGAATGGGCAGCAGATGCTGGCGCGCGATGGAAACCGACGAGTTCACGCGCAGCCGCCCGTGCGGCACATTGCGGCGCGAGGCCAGGGTGCGTTCCAGTTCATCGATCTCATCCGTGAGGCGCAGGCATTCGCGG
Source organism: Pseudolabrys sp. (assembly GCA_026125925.1). The sequence continues at coordinate 6,652 of JAHCKF010000137.1, read as the reverse complement.
TAATAAACCTGGCCTTCGGCGGTGAGGCGGATGCTGCGGGTGGAACGGTCGAGCAGTTGCACGCCGAGCCGGTCCTCGAGGCGGCCGATCGCCTTGCTGACGGCAGAGGGCGTGACATGCAGCGTGCGGGCTGCGTTGGAGAAGCTGCCAAGGGCCACGGCGCGGACGAAAAACTCCATTTCCCCCGATTTGTCGGCCATTTGACGCCTGGCTCCCTTTCTGTGACCAGCAATCATAAATCCTATGCCGCTTTCTCCGCCTCATCAATGATATGGCCGTGCTGACGGATTGTGGCCGGGCGCACGGAAAGGGCTCCGCTGATGAAGATACTGGTGACGGGTGCGACGGGGTATATCGGCGGTTCCGTGGCGGCGAAGTTGATGGCCGCGGGCCACCGTGTTCTCGGCCTGACGCGGACCGACGACGGTGCGGCAAAGCTCAAGGCGCTGGGCGTCGAACCGCTGGTGGGGTCGCTGATCAGTCTCGACCTCTTGGCGGAGGCCGCGCGCGGCGTCGATGCGGTGATCAACGCCGCCAATTCGGACGACCCCTTCGCCGTCGAGGCGATCCTTCCGGTGCTTGAAGGGACCGGGAAATCCTTCATCCACACCAGCGGTTCCAGCATCATCGCCGATCGCGGCGCCGGCAACGCCAGCGGTCTCGTCTTCCATGAAGACACACCGCACAAGTCGTTGCCGGAGCGGCAGGGCCGTCTCGCGGTCGAGCAACTCGTGTTGTCCTACGGACAGCGCGGCGTGCGCAGTTGCGTGATCCGGCCGACGCTCATCTACGGCGCCGGCCTCGGGCTGCATAAACACAGCGTGCAGGTGCCGCGCATGCTCAATCTGGCGATCGACAAGGGCAAGGCGCTGCACATCGGCGCCGGCGAGAACATCTGGTCGAACGTGCATATCGACGACGTCACCGACCTCTATCTGCTCATTCTGGAAAAAGCGCCGCCGGGCTCGCTGTTCTATGCCGAGAACGGCGAGTGCAGCATGCGCGCGGTGGCGCAGGCGATCAGCCGCTTGCTCGGCTATGGCGGCAAGACCGAAAGCTGGCCAATGGCGGAAGCGCTGAAGGAGTGGGGCATCTCCGCGCACGCCACCTTCGCGTCGAACAGCCGCGTCAGCGCCCTCAAGGCGCGCAAGATGCTGGACTGGCAGCCGAAGGGCGTTGCCCTGCTCGAGGACATCGAGCACGGCTCGTATCGCGAAAGCCTGTCAGCCGCCAAAGCTTGATCCGTCGCTTGATCCGTCATCCTGAGGAGCGAGGCCGATAGGCCGAGCCTCGAAGGACGACGGCCGGAGAGGCTGCGGCCGTCGCCCTTCGAGGGCCGCTGCGCGGCCACCTCAGGGTGACGGATCAGAACATGTTGATCGTCGCGAAGAAGCGAAACCCGGGAGCGGGGCTCATCCGGGCGACGACGGCGTCACTCGACATCGATCGTCGGGAATTCCGCCGGCGACGTGATCTCGATCAGTTCCAGATCGTCCGAGCAGGCGATCGTGACATGCGGCACGCCGGACGGCTGATACACGCTGTCGCCGGCCGTCGCGGTGATCACCTCGCCGCCGGCTTCGATCTTGAACCAGCCTTTCAGGATGTAGATCATCTGGAAGTCGAGTTCGTGCTTGTGCCGCTTGAAGCCGCCCTCCCGCGCTTCCTTGGCGCGGATGACATGCGCGCCAAAGCGGCCGCGGGTCGCTTGGGCGATGCCGAGGTTGCGATACTCGAAGTGCGACCACAGGCCCTGCGGCGCGAACTTGGCGTCCTTGGCATAGGACACGATGAATTTGGACGGCTGAGCGGACATCGGCACCTCGTCGATTGATCGACGCTCATTTAGCCAGAGGCGACCGGGTGGCGAAGCGGCGCGCCGGCACAGTGCTTGTGACGAAAATTCCGAGCCGCCGCGGGACCGGCGAGGTGCAGGTCCGTTGTTGGTGGTTCCGGGGGCTTTCACGGCCGGTTTCGGGCCTTTCTTGTGCTTGGGCCGGGCCAAGGCTAGGGTGCTCCCGGCAATCCCTATTTTCCGAGACAGTCAACAATATCAATGCGTTACATCTCAACCCGGGGCGCGACGGCCCAGCTCGATTTCGTTGAAGTGATGCTGGCGGGGCTGGCCCGTGACGGCGGGCTCTACGTGCCGACAAGCTGGCCCAGCCTGTCGGCCGAGACCATCGCCGGCTTTGCCGGCCGGCCTTATGCCGAGGTGGCGGTCGAGGTGCTCAAGCCCTTCGTCGGCGACTCCATTGCCGAGGCCGATCTCGCCCGCATCGCCCACGAAGCCTATGGCACCTTCCGCCACCCCGCAGTGGCGCCGCTGGTGCAGCTTGGCGACAACCTGTTCGTCCTCGAGCTCTTCCACGGCCCGACCTTGGCTTTCAAGGACCTCGCGATGCAGCTCGTGGCGCGGTTGATGGACCACGTGCTCAAGAAGCGCGGCCAGCGCACCACCATCGTCGTCGCCACCTCGGGCGACACCGGCGGCGCCGCGGTCGAAGCCTTCCGCGGCCGCGATCAGGTCGATGTCGTCGCGCTCTACCCGCACGGCCGCATCTCCGACGTGCAGCGCTGGATGATGACGACGCCGGCCGACAGCAACGTTCACTGCATCGCGGTGGAAGGCACCTTCGACGATTGCCAGGCGCTGGTGAAGGCGATGTTCAACCATCACGCCTTCCGCGACCGCGTGCATCTGTCCGGCGTCAATTCGATCAATTGGGCGCGCTTGGTGGCGCAGGCGGTCTATTATTTCACTTCCGCCGTGGCGCTCGGCGCGCCGCATCGCAAGATCGCCTTCACGGTGCCGACGGGCAATTTCGGCGACGTCTATGCCGGCTACGTGGCCAGCAAGATGGGCCTGCCCGTCGATCGTCTCGTCGTCGCCACCAACGTCAACGACATCCTCGCGCGCACCTTCGCCACCGGCGATTATGAAACGCGCAAGGTGATGGCGACGTCGTCGCCATCGATGGACATTCAGGTGTCGTCGAATTTCGAGCGCCTGCTGTTCGAAACTTGCGGCCGCGACGCCGCCAAGGTCAATGCGCTGATGGGTTCGCTGGCGCAGTCCGGCCGCTTCAGCGTGCCTGGCGACGCGCTCAAGGCGATGCGCGCTCTGTTCGGCGCCGACCGCGCCGACGAGCAGGAGGTCGATGCCGAAATCCGCGCCTGGATGAAAGAGGCGTCCTACTGCGTCGATCCGCATACCGCCGTGGCGCTGGCCGTCGCCGAGAAGGAGACGCGCGACCCCAAAGTGCCGATGGTGGTGCTATCCACGGCACATCCGGCCAAGTTCCCGGACGCGGTCAAGGCGGCTTGCGGTGTGAACCCCGGGCTCCCAGATTGGCTGTCTGACCTGCCGAAGAAGGCCGAGCGCTTTACCGTGCTCCCGGCCGACCAGGGCAAAATCGAGACATTCGTTGCGAACGCGTCGCGTGCGGCGCGCGAGGGAGTTGGCGTATGACCGTTGAAGTGACCAAGCTGCCGTCCGGCCTGTCGGTGGTGACCGACAGCATGCCGCATCTGCAATCGGCGTCGCTCGGCGTCTGGGCCGGCAGCGGCAGCCGCGACGAGGCGCCGGACGAGCACGGCATTTCGCACCTCCTCGAACACATGGCCTTCAAGGGCACCAAGCGCCGCACCGCGCGCCAGATTGCCGAGACCATCGAGGCGGTCGGCGGCGATCTGAACGCCGCGACCTCGGTCGAGAACACCGGCTATTTCGCCCGCGTGCTCAAGGCCGACGTGCCGCTGGCGCTCGACGTGTTGTCCGACATTCTCTCGGAGCCGACTTTCGATCCGGAAGAACTGCGCCGCGAGCAGAACGTCATCACCCAGGAGATCGGCGCCACCGAAGATGCGCCGGACGATCTGGTGTTCGACCGTTTGCAGGAAACCGCGTTTCCTGGCCAACCGATCGGCCGCTCGATTCTCGGCACGCCGGAGACGGTGCGCTCGTTCAGCGCCAAGAGTTTGCGCGCCTATCTCAACCGCAATTATCGGGCGCCGAACATGCTGGTCGCGGCCGCCGGCGCCGTCGATCATGCGCAGATCGTCGCCGAGGCGGAGAAGCGCTTCGGCGGCTTCAACGGACCCGACGCTCCGGCGCATCAGCCGGCGCGCTTCGGCGGCGGCACCAAAGTCGAGTCCCGCGACCTCGAGCAGGTGCACATCGCGCTGGCGCTCGAAGGCGTGCCGGTGAAGGACGCACAGCTCTACAGCCTGCAGGTCTTCACCAGCGTGCTCGGCGGCGGCATGTCCTCGCGGCTGTTCCAGGAAGTGCGCGAGATCCGCGGCCTCTGCTACACGATCCAGGCCTTCCACATGCCGTATTCCGACACCGGGCTGTTCGGCCTCTATGCCGGCACCGACGAAGCCGACGCGCCGGAACTGATGCGCGTCGTTATCGACCAGATCGGCAACGCCACCGAGACGCTGACGGAGGCGGAGATCAACCGCGCCAAGGCGCAGATGAAGGCCGGCCTGCTGATGGCGTTGGAGAGTTCGGAAGCCCGCCTCGGCCAGATGGCGCGGCAGATGCTCGCCTATGGCCGGCCGGTGCCGCTCGAGGAGATCGTCGCCAAGGTCGAGGCCGTCACCGTCGAGAGCGCGCGGGCCGCCGGCCGGGCTCTCGTCGCCCGCGGCCGTCCGGCCATCGCGGCGCTGGGGCCGGGCAACGGGCTTGAAAGCACCGCCGCGATTGCCGAGAGTCTGGTCCGCCCGGCCGCCTGAGCCGTTCAGGTCGCCGGGACGGACGACAAGCGATGGCGTTTTTCCGAACGGTGGGATTTGCGGATGCCGAGCCGGTCATAGCCGGCGAGGGCGTTTATTTGCGAGCGCCGCAGCCCGGCGACTTCGCAGCCTGGGCGAGCTTGCGCGAACTCAGCCGCGAATTTCTGATGCCGTGGGAGCCGACCTGGCCGTCGGACGATCTGACCCGCAGTTCGTTCCGCCGCCGGCTGCGCCGCTACAGCGAAGACCAGCGCAACGATCTCGCCTATGCCTTTCTGGTGTTCCGCGGCGGCGACCATGCCCTGGTCGGCGGCCTGACCTTGGCCAACATCCGGCGCGGCGTGGCCCAGGCCGGCAGCCTCGGCTATTGGACCGGCGCACCCTTCGCCCGCCGCGGCTATATGAGCGCCGCGGTGCGAGCGCTGCTGTTGCACAGCTTCGGCACGCTGCGGCTGCACCGCGTCGAGGCCGCCTGCATTCCGACCAATGCGCCCTCGATCGGCCTGCTGGAGAAGACCGGCTTTCAGCGCGAGGGCTATGCCCGCCGCTATCTCTGCATCAACGGCATATGGCAGGATCACCTGCTTTACGCGCGCCTCTCGGATGACCCCTGACGGCGTTTACAAGCCTCTTGCCTTGGGCCTGCCACGCTTGTTTTGCTATAAGGCCCAGCGATTTAGCTAGCCCATCCCGTATTTGACGAATTGCGAGTGGACGTATGACCGGGGACCAACTTGAGCAACCGAAGCCGCCGCGGACGCGGTGGGCGATCACCTGCGCGGCGCCGGTGCTGGCGCTGCTGCTCGCCGGCTGCGGCACCAGTCTGTCGTCGCTGAACCTGCTGGATTCCAACAAGGCGACCAACGACGCCCCGGCCGAAAGCGGCAATGTCGGCAACCTCAGCAACGAGGACCTCGACTGCCCGCCCGTTCAGGTCCGCACCGGCGCGGCGACGTTGGCGATTGGCGGCGGCGGCAAGCCCGACGAGCCGGCGGCGCTCAATCTGCGCTATCAGGGCACCATCATCCGCTACGCGCGCGAATGTCACATCAATGCCGGTGTCATGACCATGCGCGTCGGCATCGAAGGCCGCGTCATCACCGGGCCAGCCGGTGGCCCCGGTAGGGTCGATGTGCCGTTGCGCATGGCGGTGGTGCAGGAGGGCGTGACGCCCAAGGCCATCGTCTCGAAATTCACCATCGTGCCGGTGGAAATTACCTCGGCGGTGGATCGCGTCACCTTCACCCATATCGAGGAAGGCGTGACTTTCCCGATCCCGAGCCCGCCGGCCCTGCTCGACAATTACGTGGTCTATATCGGCTTCGATACTCTGGCCGCGCAGCAGCACAACAGGAAGCCGGCGGCGCGGAAGCGGCGGTAGCGGCAGGCTAAATTACCAGCCCCTGAGATCGATCACCGTGCTCTTGAGCGCGCGCAGATCCGAGATTACGGCGCGGGCGCCGGCCTCGCCGAGCTGGACGCCGAGCGTCGACGCGGCATGGCTGCCGCCGACGAAGCCGATCACCGTCATGCCGGCCGCGACCGCGGCGGCGACGCCTGCCGGCGAATCCTCGACCACCAGACAATGCGCCGGCTCGACCCGCATCTGCCGCGCCACATGCAGGAACAGATCGGGCGCCGGCTTGCCGTTAGGTACATCGCCGGCGGAGAACAGGTTCGGCTCGAAGAAGCGCAGCAGATCGGTGGTCTCCAAGCTGACGCGGATGCGATCGAGCGACGACGAGGAGGCGACGCATTTCGGTCCGCGCAGCCACGACAATGCATGCGCCGCATGGGCTGTGGCGCGCAACTCGGCGCGGAATTTGCGCAAGGTGGCCAGCGTCACCGTCTCGGCGAAGCCCTGCGGCAGTTTGCGCCCGGCGGCGATCTCGACCTCGGCGAACATGTCGGC
>JAHCKF010000136.1 GCA_026125925.1 Pseudolabrys sp. | reverse complement strand
GCTCAAGGGCGCCAAGGAGATCGGCTTCACCGTCATCTCGCTGACCTTGTCGCTGATCGCGGTGTTCATCCCGCTGCTGTTCATGACCGGCCTGGTCGGCCGCATGTTCCGCGAATTCGCGCTGACGCTGACCATCGCCGTGGTTGCCTCGGCCATCGTGTCGCTGACGCTGACACCGATGATGTGCGCCAAGCTGCTGCGCCGCGAGAAGGAAGGCGCCGGTAATCGGCTGACGCGGGCTTTCTCGGATTACACCGACCGCACCATCGAGGGTTATCGCAAGAGCCTCGAATGGGTGCTGGAGCGGCGCCGCGCCACTTTGTTCGTGACCTTCCTCACCGTCGCGGCGACCCTCGCGCTCTATATCGTGATGCCGAAGGGCTTCCTGCCGCTGCAGGACACCGGGCAGATCACCGCCGTCACCGAAGCCGGCACCGACGTGTCGTTCGAGGAGATGGCGCGGCGCCAGGCGCAAATCGAAGGCATCGTGCGCGCCGATCCCGACGTTGCCAGCGTCGCCTCGGTGATCGGCGTCTCCACAGTCAACGCCACGCCCAATGCCGGGCGGCTGACCATCAGCCTCAAGCCGCGCAGCGAGCGCACCGATCTGGTCGCGGCCATCATCCAGCGCCTCAAGGGCAAGGTCGCCGACATCCCGGGCATGACGGTGTATTTCCAGGCGACGCAGGACATCCAGATTTCGACGCGCGCCAGCCGTGCGCAGTACCAGTACACGCTGACCGGCAGCGACGCCGCCGAAGTCACGCAATGGGCCGACAAACTCGCGGCCAGGCTGCGTACCGATCCGGTGATGCGCGAAGTCGCCTCCGAAGCGCAGGAAGGCGGCCCGCGCATCATGGTCAATGTCGATCGCGAGAAGGCGGGCCGCCTCGGCGTGTCGATGCAGAGCGTCACCGACACGCTGTACGACGCTTTCGGCCAGCGGCAGATCTCGACGATCTACGGCCAGGCCAACCAGTATCGCGTTATCCTCGAGGCGCAGCCGCGCTACCAGCAGGACCCGAGCGCGCTGGGCAAGATCTATGTCACCGGCGCCACCACCTCGACAGGCACGACCGCGACCGCCAGCAACACGGCGAGCGGGATCACCAGCACCAACACCTCGGCGACACCGAACACGGTGACCGGCTCCAACCAGGTGCCGCTCGCCGCCTTTGCGCGCTTCGAATACACCGCCGCGCCGCTCGCCATCGCGCATCAGGAGCAGTTCCCGTCGGTGACGATCAGCTTCGATCTGGCGCCGGGCTATGCCTTGAGTGACGCGGTGAAGGTGATCGATGCCGCGCAGCGCGACATCGGCATGCCGGCCTCGGTGTCGGGCAGCTATTCCGGCGATGCCGCCGAGTTCGCCAAGTCGCTGGCGGGCGAGCCGTGGCTGATCCTCGCCGCGGTGATCGCCATCTATATCGTGCTCGGCGTGCTGTATGAGAGCTTCATCCACCCGCTGACGATTCTTTCGACGCTGCCTTCGGCCGGCGTCGGCGCGCTGCTGGCCCTGATGCTGACCGGCTACGATCTTTCCGTCATCGCGCTGATCGGCATCGTGCTGCTGATGGGTATCGTCAAGAAGAACGCCATTCTGATGATCGACTTCGCGCTCGAGGCCGAGCGCGAACAGGGCATGAGCCCGGAGCAATCGATCGTGCAGGCGGCGCTGCTGCGCTTCCGCCCGATCATGATGACGACGCTCGCCGCGCTGTTCGGCGCGCTGCCGCTGGCGCTGGAATCCGGCACCGGGTCGGAGCTGCGCAATCCGCTCGGCATCACCATTGTCGGCGGCCTGCTGCTCAGCCAGTTGCTGACGCTGTACACGACGCCGGTCATCTATCTCTACATGGAGCAGTTGCGCGCTTATCTGTCGCCCGCACGGCCGCGCCGCGCGGCGCCGTCGCAGCAGCCGGCGGAGTGAGGGGCGTGCTGGTCATGCCGCATACTCAGAAGACTCCCCTCCCCCTTGTGGGGAGGGGTTGGGGGTGGGGGTCCTTACGAGCGCTTTCGCCATTACCCCCCTCCCTAACCCTCCCCCACAAGGGGGGAGGGAATAGAAGGAGTGGGCCATGAACTTCTCCTGGCCCTTCATCCGGCGGCCGATTGGCACGACGCTGCTGGCGATCGGGCTGTTCCTCACCGGCGCGGTGGCCTACGACTTCCTCCCGGTCGCCAGCCTGCCGAGCGTGTCGTTTCCGACCATCAGCGTGTCGGCGTCCTATCCGGGCGCCGATCCGAACACGATGGCGGCGACGATCGCGGCACCACTGGAACGGCAGCTCGGCACGATCTCCGGCGTCACCGAAATGACGTCGACCAGCTCGCAGGGCACGAGCCGCATCAACGTGCAGTTCGACCTGTCGCGTAACGTCGACTCGGCGGCGCGCGACGTGCAGGCGGCGATCAACGCGGCGCTTAGCGACCTGCCGAGCGACCTGCCCTCGGTGCCGAGCTTCCGCAAGGCCAACCCGGCCGCGGCGCCGGTGCTGATCCTGGCGCTGACCTCGAAGAACCTGCCGGGCAGCGCCATTTATGACGCCGCCGACACGGTGATCGCGCAGCGCCTGAGCCAGGTCGAGGGCGTCGCCGAAGTCAGCGTCGCCGGCTCCGAGCAGCCGGCGATCCGCGTCCGCGTCGACCCGGACCGCATCGCCGGCATGGGCGTGACTTTGGAGCAGGTGCGCAACGCCATCCGCAACGCCAATGCGCAAGGGCCGCTCGGCTCGTTCGACGGCCCCAAGCGTGCGGTCACCGTCGGCATCAACGATCAGCTTCGCCAGGCGCCGGAATACGACCCGCTGGTGGTGCGCACGGTGGACGGCAACGTGGTGCGGCTGTCCGACGTCGCCAAAATCACGCCGAGCGTGCGCAACACCCGCTCGGCCGGCTGGTACAACCGCGACCCCTCGGTGCTGCTGATCATCACCAAGCAGGGCGACGCCAACGTCATCGACACCGTCGACCGCATCTACGACCTGTTGCCGGAACTCAAGCAGTGGCTGCCCGCCGGCCTCGAAATCCACGTCCTCACCGACCGCACGCAAACCATCCGCGCCAGCGTACAGGACATGCAGCTCACGCTGGCCGCCTCGGCGCTGCTGGTCATGATGGTGGTGTTCCTGTTCCTGCGCCGCGCCGCCGCGACCATCGCCGCCGGCATCACGGTGCCGCTGTGTCTCGCCGGCACCTGCGGCGCGATGTGGCTCGCCGGATTCTCCGTCGACAACCTGTCGCTGATGGCGCTGGCGGTATCGATCGGCTTCGTCGTCGACGACGCCATCGTCATGATCGAGAACATGTTCCGCTACATGGAGCAGGGCTACCGGCCGTTGCGCGCCGCGGTGATGGGCGCGCGGCAGATCTCGTTCACCGTGGTGTCGATCTCGGTGTCGCTGATCGCCGCGTTCATCCCGCTGCTGTTCATGGGCGGCATCGTCGGCCGGCTGTTCCGCGAATTCTCGGTAACGCTCGCCTTCGCCATCGCCGTGTCCACCGTGGTGTCGCTGTCGGTGACGCCGATGATCTGCGCCTATTTCGTGCGCAAGCCGCCGGACAAGAGCGAGACCTGGCTCGACCGCCGCGTTGAGGGGCTGCTGTCCGTGCTGCTGCGCTTCTACGACCGCACGCTTCTTTTCGTGCTGGCGCATCGCGGCCTGACCTTGATCGTGTTCTTCGCCACCATCGCGCTGACCGTCGGCCTCTTCATCAAGACGCCGAAGGGCTATTTCCCGCAGGACGACACGGGCCTGATTTTCGGCGGCACGCAGGCTTCGACCGACATCTCCTACGAGGCGATGGAAAAGCTGCAGCTCCAGGCGCTCGACGTCGTGCTCGCCGACCCGGCGGTGGCCGGCGTCGGCTCCTCGGTCGGCGCCTCCGGCTTCAACGCCTCGGTCAACCGCGGCCGCCTGTTCATCAGCCTCAAGCCGCTCGAGGCGCGTGGCAACGTGCCGACGCCGGCGGTGATCGCGCGCCTGCGCAACCGCATCGGTCAAATTCCGGGCCTGCGGGTTTTCCTGGTGCCGGCGCAGGACCTCCGCGTCGGCGCGCGCTCGAGCGACTCCTCGTACCAGTTCACGCTGTGGAGCGCCGATATCGACGCGCTGCAAGCCTGGGTGCCCAAGGTCGTGGAGCGCGCCAAGCAACTGCCGGAGCTGACCGACGTCACCACCGACCGCGAACAAGGCGGCCTGCAGGTCAACATCAAGATCGACCGGGCGGCCGCGGCGCGCCTCGGCGTGCGCATCCAGGATATCGACAGCGCGCTGAACAACTCCTATTCGCAGCGCCAGGTCTCGACCATCTACACGCAGCGCAACCAGTATCGCGTGATCCTCGAGGTGGCGCCGCAGTTCCGCCGCGACCCGAGCGACCTGTCGACGCTCTACGTGCCCGGCAACGGCAACGCGCAGATACCGCTATCGGCGGTGGCGACCATCGAGCGCGGCATCGCGCCGCTGGTGGTCAATCATCAGGGCCAATTCCCCTCGGTGACCATCACCTACAACATCAAGGAAGGCGTGCCGATCGCCGAAGCGACCGCGGCGCTGACGCAGGCGGTGGCCGAGATGCACATGCCGGATGCGATCAACACCGACTTTGCCGGCGACGTGAAGGCGTTCCGCCAGAGCGCCGGCGCGCAGCCGCTGCTGCTGCTCTCGGCACTGATCGCGGTCTATATCGTGCTCGGCGTGCTGTACGAGAGCCTGGTGCACCCGCTGACGATCATCTCGACGCTGCCGTCGGCCGGGCTCGGCGCGCTGCTGGCGCTGCAGGTGTCCGGCGCCGAGCTGACGGTGATCGCCTTCATCGGCATCATCCTACTGATCGGCATCGTCAAGAAGAACGGCATCATGATGGTGGACTTCGCGCTGGAGGGCGAGCGCGTGCGCGGCCTCACCCCGGTGCAGGCGATCTACGAAGCGTGCCTCGCCCGCTTCCGGCCGATCCTGATGACGACGCTCGCGGCCATTCTCGGCGCCGTGCCGCTGATCGTCGCCACCGGTCCGGGCTCGGAGCTGCGGCGGCCGCTCGGCATCACCATCATCGGCGGCCTGATCGTGTCGCAGATCCTGACGCTGTACACGACGCCGGTGATCTATCTCTGGCTCGACCGGCTGCATCACCGCCTCGGCGGCGGCCTGCCGAGCTTCGTCAAGCGGCGGCCGCGCGGTCCGCAGGCGCCCGACGCGCCGAGCATTCAGCCGGCGGAGTAGTATCCGTCACCCTGAGGTGCGACCTCCGCGAAGCGGAGGGAGCCTCGAAGGGCGACGGCCCGTGATTCCCGGGCTGCCATCCTTCGAGGCTCGCTTGCGCTCGCACCTCAGGATGACGGTCTCTCACACCCCCAAATACCGATGCTGCACGTCGGTGTTGGCGGCAAGTTCGGCCGATAGGCCCGACCACACGATCTTGCCGCGCTCGATCATAAAATGCCGGTCGGCGACCTTGAGCAGCGCGCCGACATTCTTGTCGATCACCATCACCGACAGCCCGGAGTTCTTCAGCCGGGCGAGGCAATTCCAGATTTCCTGGCGGATCAGCGGCGCGAGACCTTCAGTCGCTTCATCGAGAATGAGCAACCGCGGATTGGTCATCAGCGCGCGGCCCACCGCGAGCATCTGCTGTTCGCCGCCGGAGAGTTGATTGCCCATGCTGCCGGTGCGCTCGGCGAGCCGCGGAAACAGATCGAACACGCGCTCCAAAGTCCACTCGCCGCCGTCGCGCGCCACCGCCGTGGCGACGAGGTTTTCGCGCACCGTGAGATTCGGGAAGATCTGGCGGCCTTCCGGCACCAGGCCGATGCCGCGCTGGGCGATGCGATAGGCCGGCAGGCCGCGGATTTCACCGCCCATGAGTTTGATCGAGCCGGCGCGCGCCGGCGTCAGGCCCATGATCGAACGCACGCTCGTGGTCTTGCCCATGCCGTTGCGGCCCATCAGCGTCACCATCTCGCCGGGGCGGATGGCGAAGGAGACGCCGAACAGCACCTGGCTCTGGCCGTAGCAGGTCTCGACGCCGTCGAGGCTGAGGATCGCGTCAGACATGAGCGGCCTCCGCGTCGCCGAGATAGGCCTCGCGCACCTGCGCGTTGGCGCGAATGTCGTCGGGCGAGCCGGTGGCGATGATGCGGCCATAGACCAACACGGAAATGCGGTCGGCGAGCGCAAACACCGCTTCCATATCGTGCTCGACCAACAGGATGGTGTAATCGCCCTTCAGCGCCTTCAGCATCTCGACCATGCGTGCCGATTCTTCCGGGCCGAGGCCCGCCATCGGCTCATCGAGCAGCAGCAGCCGCGGCTTGCCGGCGAGCGCCATGGCGAGCTCGAGCAGCCGGTGCTCGCCGTGGCTGAGCGAGGCCGTCAGCCGGTCGGCGCGGTCGGCAAGGCCGACGCGGAGAAGCGCCTCGCGCGCCGGCTCGCGCAATTCGGCTTCCGTGCGCGCATTGCGCCAGAACGAGAACGAGTGCCCGGCATGCGCCTGCACGGCGAGCGCGACATTGTCGAGCACGCTGAGATCGAGGAACAGCGACGTGATCTGGAACGATCGCGCCAACCCGAAATGACTGCGCTTCTGCATCGTCAGCCGGGTGATGTCGGTGCCGGCGAAGCGGATAGCGCCGCTGTCGGCGAAGATCGAACCGGAGAGTTGCGCGATCAAGGTGGTCTTGCCGGCGCCGTTGGGGCCGATCAGCGCGTGCAGTTCGCCCTGCGGGATGGCGAAGGAGACGTCGTCGGTGGCGACAATGCCGCCGAATCTTTTGGCGAGATGGCCGACTTCGAGCAAAGGCGCGCTCATGACGGCCTCCGCGTGCCAAGGCGCTCGCTCAGCAGCGCGAGCAGGCCGTCGATGCCGCCGCGCGCGAACAGCACGACGAGCAGCAATAGCGGCCCGAGGATGATCTGCCAGTATTCGGTGATGCCGGACAGCACCTCCTCGAGAACCAAGAGCGCGATGGCGCCCATCACCGGGCCGGCCACCGTGCCCATGCCGCCGAGCACGACCATGATGATGAGGTCGCCGGAGCGCGTCCAGTACATCACCGAGGGCGAGACGAAGTCGGCCTGGTTGGCAAGCAACGCACCGGACACACCGCACAGAACACCCGCAATGACGAAGGCGGTGAGCTTGTAGCGGTAGGTCGGGAATCCGACGGCGCGCATGCGCACCTCGTTGGAGCGCACGCCCTGCAGCACCATGCCGAAGCGCGAATTGATCAGCCGGTAGATGAAATAGATCGCGGCGAACAGGATGACGAGGCAGACGTAATAGAACTGCACCTTGTCGGACAGATTCAGCGGCTCGACGAACTGGCTGCGCTTGTAGATGGTCAGGCCGTCATCGCCGCCATAGCGGGCGATGCCGGAGACGATGTAATAGGCCATCTGCGCAAAGGCGAGCGTGATCATGATGAAGTAGACGCCGCGCGTGCGCAGCGACAGCGCGCCGATCACCAGCGCGAACAGCGCCGAGGCGAGGATCGCCACCGGCCACTGCACGAAGCCACTATAGACGCCCTCCTTCGCCAGCATGCCGACGGCATAACCGCCGATGCCGAGATAGACGGCATGACCGAAGCTCATCATGCCGCCGAAGCCGAGGATGAGATTGAGGCTGACCGCCGCCAGCGCCATGATGATAATGCGCGTGAACAAGGTCAGGGCGAAGCGGTCGCCGGCAAGCTGCGAATAGAGCGGCAGCAGCGCCAGCGCGATCAGCAGCAAGGCGACGACGACATTGCGGAGCGTGAGCGGCGGAAATCCGGACGGCATCAGCGTTGCCCCGCCGAGAACAGGCCTTCGGGCTTCACGATCAGCACCACCGCCATCAGCAGATAGATCAGCATCGAGGACAGCGCCGGGGCGAGCGTAGAGGCCGCAGCCGGGCTCAAGACCTCGCGCAGCATGTCCGGCAGATACGAGCGGCCGAGCGTGTCGATGAAGCCGACCAGCAGCGCCGCCACCAGCGCGCCGCGGATCGAGCCAATGCCGCCGATCACGGTGATGACGAAGGCGAGGATGAGGATGTTCTCGCCCATGCCGATCTGCACGGTGAGGATCGGCGCCTGCATCAGGCCGGCAAGGCCGGCGAGCGCCGCGCCGAGACCGAACACCAGGGTGTAGAGCAGCTTGATGTTGACGCCGAGCGCGCCGACCATTTCGCGGTTCGAGGCGCCGGCGCGGATCAGCATGCCGATGCGCGTGCGCATCACCAGCGCGTAGAGGCCGCCGGCGACGATCAGCGACACCACGATGATCGAGAATTTGTAGGCCGAATACTGGAAGCCGAGGATCGAGATCGGCTGTTGCAGCCAGCCGGGCAAAGGCAGCGCCAGGCCCGCCGGCCCCCAGATCAGCCGCACCG
>JAHCKF010000135.1 GCA_026125925.1 Pseudolabrys sp. | reverse complement strand
GTGCGAGCGCTCGCCTTCCGCCAGCAGGAACAGGATCGCGGTCGAGGCGGCGCGGCCATTGATGAGGTGCGTGTCGCGGAAGGTCTCGCGATAATGCCCGCCCTCGGGATGGGGCTTGAGCGCGAGCTTCTTGATGATGTCGGCGGCGGTGGGGGATTTCATGCTTCAACCTTTCTCCGTCATCCTGAGGTGCGAGCGTGCAAAGCACGCGAGCCTCGAAGGACGACGGCCCGTGAATCCTGGGCCCGCCATCCTTCGAGGCTCCCTCCGCTGTCGCGGAGGTCGCACCTCAGGATGACGGGATACGGGGCTGCAACAGCCCTAAAACTTATTCTTCCTCGTCCTGATCTCGGCGAACACTTCATTCGCCGGCTTGCCGGCCATGCCGATGCCGGCGGCGACTTCGGCGATGTCGGCGCGGATGAACGGATTTTCCTTCTTCTCGGCGCCGATGGTCACCGGAATGGTGAAGTGGCCGCCGGCGATCTGCTTTTCGGCTTCCGCCGCACGCGACTTCAGCGCCGCGTTGTTCGGCTCGATGGTCAGCGCGAACTTGATGTTGGCGAGCGTATATTCGTGGCCGACATAGATACGCGTGTCGTCCGGCAGATCGCGCAGCTTCTTCAGCGACGTCCACATCTGGTCCATTGTGCCCTCGATGACGCGACCGCAGCCGATCGAGAACATCGTATCGCCGACGAAGGCGAGCTTGTCGGCATGAAACCAATAGGCGATGTGGCCGAGCGTGTGGCCGGGCGTTTCGATGACGTTGCCGACGAGGTTGCCGACCTTGGTCTTGTCGCCTTCCTTCACCGTTTCATCGACGCCGGGGATCTTGGCCGCTTCCGCGGCCGGCGCGACGACGCGGCACTTGTACCTGTTCTTCAGCTCCATGATGCCGTCGGTGTGGTCGGCATGATGGTGCGTGACGAGGATGTCGGTCAGCTTCCAGCCGGTGGCGCGGAGCGCGGTCTCGATCGGCGCCGCCTCCGGCGCGTCGATGGCCGCAGTCGCTCCGGTGTCCGCGTCATGCAGCAGCACGCCGTAATTGTCGGAAAGGCAGCGGAACAGGCGGATATCTGCGGTCATCATGTCCTCCGGCGGCTGGTATCGGTATTAACCCTATCATGACGCGGCGGGTCCAGGACGCGCCGCCCGACCTTTTGCATATTCCCGCGCCTTCGTGAAACGCAGTATTTTGCCGCCCGCGTGCCCCGGATTCGGCGCGTTCCATGGTAGCTTAGTCTTATGTCCATCGACGTCGTCGATCTGCGCAATTTCTATGGCCAGCCGCTCGGTAAGGTCGCGCGCCGCATCATCGGCCGCGGCGTGCGGGCGCAGTGGCGCGACACGACCGGCCAGCGCGTGCTCGGCATCGGCTATACGCCGCCTTATCTCGGCCTGTTCCGCGAGGAGGCCGAGCGCTGCCTCGCCTTCATGCCGGCGGCGCAGGGTGTGCTGAAGTGGCCGACGGCGCGGCCGACGCTCGCGGCCCTGGTCGAGGAGAGCGAACTGCCGCTCACCGACGGCGCGGTCGATCGCGTGCTGCTCGTGCATGCGCTCGAGATGACGCACGACCCGATGGGCTTGCTGCGCGAAGTGTGGCGCGTGATGTCGAGCGGCGGCCGGCTGCTTGCGGTAGTGCCCAATCGCCGCGGCGTGTGGGCGCGCACCGATACGACGCCGTTCGGTCATGGCCGGCCTTATTCGCGCAGCCAGATCAACCAGCTTTTGCGCGAGGCGTGGTTCTCGCCGGCCGGCTGGAGCGAGGCGCTTTATGTGCCGCCGGTGTCCGGCTCCTGGTTCCTGCGCACGGCGGTGGCGTGGGAGCGCACCGGCGCCACGCTGTCGGCGCCGTTCGCCGGCGTGCATATCGTCGAGGCGACCAAGCAGGTCTACCGTGCCATCCCGGCGCAACGCCGCAGCCGGCGCATCCTGGTGCCGGCGCTGGAGCCGGCTTTGGCGCCGACGCCGGGCGTGTAGCTCAAATGAAAATGGCCGGAGCAGAGCCCCGGCCATCATCATGTCCAATGCCGAATTGATGCGGTTTATTCGGCCGGCGGTTCGTCGCCGCCGGCGGGCTGCGGCGCGCCGCCTTCGCCGGCACCGGCGTTGAAGTCCTGGCGATCGTTGCGATAACCGCCGCGATGACGGCGTCGGCGGCGGCCGAAGCGATCGGGACGTTCGCCCTGTTCATGTCCGTTGGCCCCGGCCGGCTCGGCGCCATTGACCGCGCCGCCGCCGGTGATGAAGGCGGGCAGGCCGCCCGGCACATCCGGTTGCGGCTGCTGCTGCTGCGGCTGCTGCTGCACACGCTGCGCAAACTGCGCTTCACGCGGTAAAAAAGGCTGGCCCTGCGGCTGCGGCGCCATTCCCGGATCCTGCGCGGCGAAGGGCTGCGAGTCGTTCTCGTCGTCGTCGTAGTTCTCGTCGGCGGCGCCTTGCGGGACGCCCTGCTGCGGCTGCTGCTGTTGATTGTAATACGGGTTCTGCTGGCGGAACTGTTCCTGCGCCGCGGCGATCAGCCGGAAGTAGTGTTCGGCGTGCTGGAAATAATTTTCCGCCGCGACCGGGTCGCCCGAGCCCTGCGCGTCGCGCGCGAGCTGCATGTACTTCTCGGCGATATGAGACGCGGTGCCGCGGATCTTCACGTCGGGGCCGTTCGACTCGTACACGCGCGTCAGCGGGTTCTGGCTCTTGCGGTGATTGCCGCCACCGCCACCACCACCGCCGCCGCCACCGCCGCCGCGACCACGCATGCGCTTCTGACCGTTTCTCATGCTCATCCTATTCGCTAGTCAAGACTGCTATTCGCCAGTCAAATTGCCACGTATTGCCGCCGGTCGTTTCCGACGGCACTTGCTTCACCAACAGTCGGCTCACATCATCCGACCGGTTCGTCCAGACTTGCTCATCCGGACAGTCCACCCGGATTTGCCATCCCCGCACAAACCGGCCGATAAAAGCGCGCCCTTTTCGTCAAGGTCATTTGCGCCCGGTCCGTTCACCACCCCTGTTCAACGCGTTCGCACGCCCTCCGCGCGCGGCCGGACCCAATCCAGGTAATCCGCACCCAAGCCGATCTGTGTTGTGCGCCGGTTGTTTGTAATGGCTACAGCAATCCCAAGGCCACGGCACTCGTCCGCAGCGTCGCCAATGTCCTGTTATGCGCATCTCTCATGATCAATGCAGCGATCTAAGCCGAGATCCAATCAGCGATGCGCCCAACCGATGAAAACATCCGCACCCGTCGCTGTCGATACCGATGGGCCGCACGCTTCAGTCGGCCTATCGCGTTGGTTGATCGACATCGGTTCGTCGGTGTTCCGGCGCCACCTCACCGAACCTCCGCATCAAGCAATCGGCTTCGGGGTTCTTGGCGGCGCGACCGTCACGGGTCGATTCCGTGACCGGAAGCTAGTCGTTTCCGTACCGCTTTCCAAGCGGTTTATTATCCGTTTTGGCTGTCCCACAGTTCCGGCGCAAGGCCCTCTCGCGGCGGTCAGGGCGGGCTTTTCGGCGTCGCCATGGCCAATAAAGCCCGCGGAATCCCGGCCAAATCGGGGCGGGCCGGTTCAATCGTTAACCCTGCCTTTTGAAACAAGGTGGCCACCGGCGCCTCCTGTCCGGCACCGAGTTCGACGATCAGGTGGCCGGCTGGCGCTAGCAGCCGCGATGCCTCGCGGGCGATGGCGCGATAGAAATCGAGACCATCCGTGCCGCCGTCCAACGCCAGCGCGGGATCGTACTCGCTGACCTCCGGCTGCAGGGATTTGATCTCGGCGCGCGCGATATAAGGCGGGTTGGAAACCACCAGGTCGAAAGGACCGCTGACGCCGTCGGCGAGATTGCTGCAAACGAAACGCGAGCGGGCGGCGAGCTTGTTCTGCTCGGCGTTGGCACGCGCGACTTCGAGCGCCCTCATGCTGATGTCGGTGCCGGTGCCGATCGCATTCCTGAGTTCTGACAACAGCGCCAGCAGCAGGGCCCCCGTGCCGGTACCGATATCGAGAATGCGCAGACGCTCGTTGCGCAAGCCGTCGCGTTCGATGACTTCGAGCGCCAGTTCGACGAGGGTCTCTGTTTCCGGCCGCGGCACCAGGACGGCGTCGCTGACCTGAAGCGTCAGGCTCCAGAATTCCTTGCGCCCGAGAATGCGCGCCACAGGTTCATGCCGCAGGCGCCGTCCCGCCAGGCCCTGGATCGCTTCGACTTCACGCGCGTCGAGCAGCCGTTCGGACTGCGACAGCAACCGCGCTCGGTCGAGCCGTAGCGCATGGCCAAGCAGAAGCCGCGCATCGGCTTCCGGCGAATCGAGACCCGCGAGCCGGAACGATTGCGTCATCATGCGCTGCGCTTCGGCAACCGAGGCGTCGGTTTTCAGTCCGGGAATGATGCGCGCCATGATCGTGCCGCCCAACGATCCTGGTTACGCCGCTGCTTCTGCGGCCATGAGTTCGGCCTGGTGCTCGGTGATCAGCGCGTCGATCAGGTCGCCGATGTCGCCTTCCATCACTTCGGGCAATTTGTAGAGCGTCAGGTTGATACGGTGATCGGTGACGCGGCCCTGCGGGAAGTTATAGGTGCGGATGCGCTCGGAGCGGTCGCCCGAGCCGACCTGACTCTTGCGGTCGGCGGAGCGTTCGCGGTCGAGCTTGGAGCGCTGCTCGTCATAGAGTTTGGCGCGCAGCATCTTGAGCGCCTTGGCCTTGTTCTTGTGCTGCGAGCGCTCCTCCTGCACGAACACGATGGTGCCGGACGGAATATGCGTGATGCGGATGGCGGATTCCGTCTTGTTGACGTGCTGGCCGCCGGCGCCCTGCGCGCGCATGGTGTCGATCTTGAGATCGTCATCCTTGATCTGGATATCGACGTCTTCCACTTCCGGCAGCACGGCGACGGTCGCCGCCGACGTGTGAATGCGACCTTGAGTCTCGGTGTCCGGCACGCGCTGCACCCGGTGCACGCCGGATTCGAATTTCATCTTGGCGAACACACCGCGGCCGTGCACTTCGGCGACGATTTCCTTGAAGCCGCCTTTGGCGCCTTCGCTGAGCGACATGATCTCGACAGTCCAGCCTTGCCGCGCCGCGTAGCGCTCGTACATGCGGAACAGGTCGCCGGCGAACAAAGCGGCCTCGTCGCCGCCGGTGCCGGCGCGGATTTCGAGGATGGCGTCGTGATCGTCCATCGCGTCCTTGGGCAGCAACGCAACGCGGATTTCCTTTTCCAGCGCCTCGCGCTTTTCCTGCAAGGCCGGCTTCTCGGCCTCTGCCATGCGGCGCATTTCGGCGTCGGTGCCGGCATCGCCGATCATCGCGTCGAGGTCGGCGATCTCGCTGACGATAGCGCGATAGTCCTTGATGGTGTCGATGACCGGCGTGAGTTCGGAGAATTCGCGCGACAGCTTGACGTATTCGTCCGGCTTCAAATCGGTCGCGAGCTCGCGCTCCACCATGGCGTGGCGGTGCAGCAGGGCATCGAGGCGGTGTTCGGGAATGGCGATCAAAGCGGCAGGCCTTCGGCTTGGGCGAATTCTTCGAGCCTGGCGCGGATCGGCACGGTGCCGACCGGTTGGGCCAAAGCGGGCAACAGCACGTCTGCGCCCTTCTTGCAATCGAGATTGAGCAGCAGCGCCTTGACCGGACCGACGGCGGACGGCGTTAGCGACATGGCGCGATAGCCAAGGATGGCCAGCGCCATGGCGCCGAGTGGTTGCGACGCCATCTCGCCGCACAGCGCCACCGGCTTGCCGTGCGTTGCCGCGCGGTCGGCAATGTCCTTGAGCGCGCGCAGCACCGGCGCCGACAGAATGTCGAAGCGCGAGGCGACGCGCATATTGCCGCGGTCGGCGGCGTAGAGAAACTGCATGAGGTCGTTGGAGCCGACCGACAGGAAGTCGACGCGCTCCAGCAATTCGTCGAGCTGGAACAGCAGCGACGGTACTTCCAGCATGGCGCCGATATGCACTCGCTCCGGCAACTGATGACCGTGGCGGCGCAGATGGGTCAGCTCCATATCGACCAGCGCCTTGGCCTGGTCGAATTCCTCGACCGTGGCGATCATCGGAAACATCACGCGCAGTTCGCGGCCGCCCGCCGCGCGCAGCAGCGCGCGCACCTGGCTGCGGAGCAGGCCGGGACGGTCGAGGCCGAGCCGGATGGCGCGCCAGCCGAGCGCCGGGTTCTCCTCCTCGAAATTGCGCATATAGGGCAGCACCTTGTCGCCGCCGATGTCGAGCGTGCGGAAGGTGACAGGCTTCCTGTCGGCGGCGTTGAGCACGGCTCTATAGAGCGCGAGTTGATCCGACACGCGCGGCATGGTCGGCGCCACCATGAACTGCATCTCGGTGCGAAAAAGGCCGATGCCGCCGGCGCCGGTCTCCACCATATGCGGCAGGTCGATGGTGAGGCCGGCATTCATCATCAGTGTGATGGCGTTGCCATCCTTGGTGACGCAGGGCTTGTCGCGGAGCTGGCGATATTGCGCCTGCCGGCGGGCGCGCAGCTTGACGCGCTCGCCATAGGCCGCCTCGATATCCTGCGGCGGCCGCATATGCACATGGCCGGTCGAGCCATCGACGATGATGGCGTCGCCCTGTTCGACGAGGCCGGTGGCGTTGGCGATGTCGCCGACCGCCGGAATGCCGAGTGCGCGGGCAACGATCGAGACGTGCGAAGTAGGGCCGCCTTCCTCGAGGACGAGGCCGCGCACCTTCTTGCGGTCGTAGTCGAGCAGGGCGGCCGGACCCATCGAACGCGCCACGATGATGGCGTTGTCCGGCAACTGGTCGCGCCGCGGCGCGTGATCCTGGCCCATCAGAACGCGCATCAGCCGGTTCGACAGATCGTCGAGGTCGTGCAGGCGGTCGCGCAGGTAGGGATCCGAAGCGCGCAGCATGCGCGCGCGCGTGTCGGACTGCACGCGCTCGACGCCGGCTTCGGCGGTCAGGCCGGTGGTCACGGCTTCGCGGATCTTGTGTGCCCAGCCCTGGTCGTAGGAGAACATGCGATAGGCTTCGAGGACTTCGCGGTGTTCGCCGCCGTCGGCGACGTCGCGGTGCTCGACCATGCGGTCGAGATCGGCGCGCAAGGTCGCCAGCGCCGCCTCGAGGCGCTTCAATTCGCGCGGCACGTCGTCGGCGATGACGTTGGTGATGACGACGCGCGGTTCGTGCAGCACGACATGGCCCAGCGCGATGCCGTCGGACAGCGACGAACCTTCGATATGGATGGCGTGGCGCGCCACCGGCTCGGCGCCGGGGCGGGCGAGTGACGACAACTCGCCCGAGGCGATCATCTCGGCGAGCACCATCGCCGTGGTCTGCAGCGCCTCTTCCTCTTCCTCGGTGTAGGTCCGCCGCGCCCGGTTCTGCACGACGAGCACGCCGAGCGTGTTGCCGGCGCGCAGGATCGGCACGCCAAGGAACGAGTGGTAGATTTCTTCGCCGGTTTCCGGACGGAACGAATAGGCCGGATGGTTT
The DNA here is from genome assembly GCA_026125925.1 of Pseudolabrys sp. Next base: position 914 of record JAHCKF010000135.1, on the reverse strand, counting down.
TGCGCGTCCGACAGGTTGATCTTGGTGGCTTCCGAGGCCACCAGGCCGACCAGGCCTTCGTCGGCCTTCATCACCGTGTTGTGGACGGCTTCGCGCTTGAGACCTTCGGTGGCGTACAGCTCAAGGGTGCCGTCGACGCGCAACACGTAGACGGAGCAAACCTCCGCCACCATGTTGGCGGCGATCAGGACGACCACCTTGTCGAGACGGTCCTGCGCGCTGACCGGCTCCGCCATGACCTCGCGGAGGCGTCGCAACAGCACGCGTGGGCCGCCCAGCGCGCCACGCATTGAAGAAGCCCCTTTTCAGCCGAATCCGAAGCCCGAAGGCTCCGTCTACGGCCCGATTATGCTCGAAACGCGGCCATAAGGCCCGGCAAAGCCCTCGCACCGCATATGGGGACGGCTATAGCCGCTGGGGATAGAGGGGGGCAAGTTATCTGGCGCCTGTCGTCCCTCGGACACACCATGTCATCACCGGGCCGCCGCGCAGCGGCGTGACCCGGTGAACCCGCTTAGGGACACGCCGTGCCCGCCTAAGCGGGATGGCCGGGTCAAGCCCGGCCATGACAGCGTCTGGCAATTTCGTGCGATCAGCCCTTATCCAGCCCGTACAGCTTGTGCAGGGTGCGCACGGCAAGGTCGGTCTGGTTGGCGTGAATCAGCACGGAGAATTTAATCTCCGAGGTGGTGATCGCCAGGATGTTGATCTTCTGCTCGGCCAGCGCCTTGAAGCCGGAGGCGGCGACGCCGGCATGGCTGCGCATGCCGATGCCGATGACCGAGACCTTTGCGACGTCGGTGGCGCCGTCCATGCGCTCGTAGCCGATCTGGGCCTTGGCCTTCTCGATGGTGACGCGGGCGCGCTCGTAGTCGGACGACGGCACCGTAAAGGTGAGGTCGGTGGTCGAGCCG
>JAHCKF010000134.1 GCA_026125925.1 Pseudolabrys sp. | reverse complement strand
ATAGACCGCGGCGATGCCCATGCGCGTCGCGCCCTTGAGCAGCATGTTGGCGCGATGCGGCGGCGAATCACGCCAGCCGGAGAAGGCTTCAGCCAGAGTGTGGTAGCCGGCGCCGATGTTTTCCGCCGCAGCCTTGGCGTCGTAGCCCGCCGCCTTGAGCCGGACATTGAACGGCTTGCCGGCGGCGTGGTCGAGCTTGTCGCGCTGCGCCATCACCGCCGCCTGACCCTGCGCCATACGCGTGAGCTCGGAATCGAGCGTCACCGCGGGCAGGCCGTTGTTGGCGCGATAGCCCGAGATCATCGAGGCCGCTGCCGCCTCGTCGAGCTGGGCGCCGGGCTGCGCCAGGCTGCGATACATGCTCGGCTCGCCCTTCGGCACGTAAGTGTCGGCGGTGCATCCGGCGAGCGCCAGCAGAACGAGAAAGGCGGCGCTCAGGCGAGCTGACATCATGATGGACTCTTTTTTGCGAATCGAGGTGGCGAGGAAACTGGCCGCCGACCATGGCCGAACGGTGGTGAGCAAAGCGTTGCGACCTTGATCCGATGGCAAAAAACGCGCGTGGCGACGTGGAACCGTTAACCGTCGCTTAACGATCTAACCTCGCTCATTAACGGCATAAAAACCGGTTGCCTCCTAAGTTGGCAGACGAATCCGGGAGCCCCGATGGCCGAGACCGCGTCCGCACAAGCGCCATCGCAGCACGCCATTCTGGTGGCGGCGGCTGGCGCCGCGGCATTCGCCATCAGCTACATTTGCTTTTCGACGCTGACCCCGGTCGGATCACCGGCATTCGGCGCGGCCATCGCCGCGGCCTTCGCCATGGCCATCGCGCTGTTCGACCTGGCACGGCGCATGCGCCGGCAGAGCGCGCAGATGTCGCGGGCGCTGCGCGGCATTTCGCTCGGGCTGTGCGTGTTCGACGGCAACGAACGGCTCGCTTACTGCAACCAGCGCTATGCCGATCTCTATCGCCTGCCGGAACATCTGGCGCGGCCCGGCGCCACGCTGAGCGACATCCTCGCCTTTCGCGCCGGCAATGGCTCGTTCATGCACGATCCGACGGAGTTCCGCCGGCAGTTGATCGAGGACATGCGGCAGATGAAGCCGATGTCGGCCGAAGTGCGGGCGCCCGACGGCCGCCTGCTGCAGATCAGCAATCGGGGCCTGCCAGGCGGCGGCTGGGTCGGCAGCCACGAGGACATCACCGCGCGGCGCGAAGCCGAGCGCGAGCGCGAAGCGTTGCAGGTTCAATCGAAGCGCCGCGAAGCCGTCGATGCGGCGATCGCCGCCTTCCGCGCCCATATCGACGAGCAATTGCACGCCGTGACCGAGAGCGCGCGGGCGATGCGCGCGACGGCAACGACATTGTCCGCCAATTCCGGCCGCACCTTGAGCGGCGCCGGCAGCGCCGTATCGACCTCGCACGAGGCGGCGACCAGCGTCGAGACCGCCGCCATCGCCTCCGACGAACTCGCTTCCTCGATCGTCGAGATCGCTCGGCAATTGTCGGTGACCACCACCATCGTGCGCGGCGCCGTCGAGGAAACGCGCGGCACCAACGCGCAAGTCGTGTCGCTGGCCGAGGCGGCGCAGAAGATCGGCGACGTCGTCAAACTCATCCGCACCATCGCCGAGCAGACCAATCTGCTGGCGCTCAACGCGACCATCGAAGCGGCGCGCGCCGGCGAAGCCGGCAAGGGCTTCGCCGTGGTCGCCTCGGAGGTCAAATCGCTGGCGGTGCAGACCGCGCAGGCGACCGGCGATATCTCGACGCTGATCGATGCCGTGCAGAAGGCGATCGGCGGCGCGGCGGCCGCGATCGGCCGCATCGCCAGCCGCATGCAGGAGATCGACGGCAACGCCACCATTGTCGCCGCCGCGGTCGAGGAGCAGAGCGCCGCGACCTCGGAGATTTCCCAGAACGTCGCCAGCGCCGCCACCGGCGCGCGCTCGACCGGCGGCACGCTCAATGAAGTCGCCGGCGCCGCGCAGGAAACCTCCGCGGCCGCCGACAGCGTGCTCGCCGCCTCGCAGGACGTCGAAGCGGCGGCCGGCGAGCTGCGCGACGAGGTCGCGGATTTCCTCAAGCGCGTCGCCGCCTGATCGATCGATTGCCGCCATGAAAAAAGCCGGGCACGAGGCCCGGCTTTTTATTGGCGTTGGAACACGGCGCTCAGCGCGCGACCGGCTTCGGCGGCGCCATCGGATTGGCCGGGGCCGGCGGCGCCATCGGATTGGCGGGCGGCTGCGGGCCTTGCGCCACGGTGTCGGGCGGCGGCGCCTTGCCCGGCAGCACCACGACGCGGGTGCCGACCTGAACGCGGCTGAACAGATCTTCCACGTCCTCGTTCAGCATGCCGACGCAACCCGACGACACGTATTTGCCGATCGTCGAGGGCTGATTGGTGCCGTGGATGCGGTACAGGGTCTTGCCGAGATACATCGCGCGGGCGCCGAGCGGGTTGCCGTCACCGCCGGCCATGAAGCGCGGCAGATAAGGCTGGCGCTCGATCATCTCCGCCGGCGGATGCCAGTCCGGCCATTCCGCCATCTTGGTGATGCGCTCGGTGCCGGTCCAGGTGAAGCCTTCGCGGCCGACGCGCACGCCGTAACGCAGCGCCTTGCCGCCGCCGAGCACGAGATAGAGATAGGTGTTCGCGGTATCGACGATGATGGTGCCGGCCGGCTCCTTGGTCTGGTAGTCGACGAGCTGGCGCTTCAGGTTCGGCGCCAGTTCCTTGGGCTGGCCCTGCTCCGGCTGATCCTCCGGCGGCAGCGCCATGACGGATTCGTTCGGCACCGCGTCGGGCGCAACCGAGCGGCTGCCGAGTGCGGCCGGCGGGCGCGCCACGGCGACATTCGGGTCGTTCTGGACGGCCGGCTGATTGCCGAATTGGTGGCCGAACTGGTTGCCGATCGGGGCCGGGCCGCTGGCATTACCGCCGGCGGGCGGCAGGCCGTTGGCGGCGGGCATATCGGCCGGGGCCAGGCCCGGCGGAGGCAGGCCTTCGGACTGAATCTGGCTGGAGCCACCCATCGACGGCTGGACCTGAGCCTGCTGGACCTCGCCGCGGGTATCGTCGCCGCTCTGGAACAAGCCGAACAGGTCGAACGAATTATTCCGGGATGCAGCCGACGATTGAGCCTGGGCAGCCGGCACCGCGAGAACAAGGGCCACCGGCAAAGACAAAAGAAGAGAGCCGAGAGGACGAACCATCTATCACCTTTGAAAGGGTCGGCCGCCCCGCCGGCCGCCGATCCGGCCCCTGATTGCCCCGTGATCAAGGCACATTCAAGACCAGAATAGCCATTATTGGCCGAGGGCCATAACGGTTGCGTTATTGCCACGGTGCCAGGCCGGCCGGCGGCTACGGCCCTGCGGAACACGAATTGACAGGCCGAACTCAATTGCTTCCATTGCCGGCAAAGCAGAGGCCCGCCTGCCGGGCGGCGAGGCTGGTGCGGGAGATGAAACAACCATGACGATTGCGATCATCGGCGGCGGCGTCTGCGGGCTCTCGCTTGCTCTGCACCTGAAGAAGCGCGGCATCGCGGCCCGGGTCTATGAACGGGTTCCCGCGATCAAGCCGCTGGGCGTCGGCATCACCCTGCTGCCCCACGCCATGCGCGAATTCTCCGCCCTCGGGCTCGGCGAGGAACTACTCGCCGCCGGCATCGAGAACCGGGAAAGCCGGTTCTACAACCGTTTCGGCCAGCTCATTTACCGCGAGGATCGCGGCAAATATGCCGGCTACGCCTATCCGGAAGTCGGCATCCACCGCGGCAAGCTGCATCTCATATTGTACAACGCGGTGTGCCGAGAACTCGGGCCCGACGCCGTCGTGACCGGCTATGAATGCACCGGCATCGAGCAGGACGAGGCGGGCGTCACCGTCCGCTTCAGGGAGCGCGACGCGGTGCGCGCCGATGTCGTCGTCGCCTGCGAAGGCATCAATTCGGCGATCCGCAAACAGTTTTATCCGGGCGACAAGGTCGTCTTCACCGGCATCAATACCTGGCGCGGCGTCACGCGGCGCAAGCCGATCCTCGACGGCCGCACTTACATGCGCGTCGGCTCGATCAATACCGGCAAGATGGTGATCTATCCGATCGTCGATAACGTCGATGGCGAAGGCAACCAGCTCATCAACTGGATGGCTGAGATCAAGCGCGACGACGCGCGCTCGCAGAACGACTGGAACAAGCCGGGCAACCTCGCCGACTTCTTCCCGATCTACGAGAGCTGGCGCTTCGACTGGCTGGACGTTGCGCAGATGATCCGCGATGCCGAGCAGATCCTCGAATATCCGATGGTCGACAAGGACCCGATCGCGCAGTGGACGTTCGGCCGGGTGACGCTGGCCGGCGACGCGGCGCATCCGATGTATCCGCGCGGCTCCAATGGCGGCGCGCAGGCCGCCATCGATGCCCGGACGCTGGCGGACTGTCTCGCCAAGGCCGCCGATCCGCGCGATGCACTCAAGGCCTACGAGGCCGCCCGCGCCGAACCGGCCGCCCAGGTGGTGCGCACCAACCGGGCACAGCCGCCGGACTTCATCAACATCAAGGTCGAGGAGCTGGTCGGCGACCGGCCCTTCGACAACCTCGACGCCTACATCAGCCAGGACGAATTGCGGGCCCTGTCGGACAGCTACAAGCGCGTCGCCGGCTTCGCGCTGGCGGATGTCGGCCGCGCCGGCTGAGCGGCGGCGTAAAATTCGCGGCAAATTCCGCTTGGTATGGCTTGCCGCACCGGGGTAAGCTTGCAAAAGAGCGCTAATTCAACAGCTTAGTCCCAATGACGACCCGTGAAATGCCGTACGCGCCGCCATGGGACACCACAGGTTTTGGCGCAGTCATGCGTTTATCGGATAGACCGACAATGATGACGTGGTGTTTCCGATGGCGGCCGCCGGCACGACATGGACGATAGCGACGACGCCAGCGATCTGGCCCTCATGGCCAGGGTCGCGAAAGGCGACGAAACGGCCTACCGAACCCTGTCCCGCCGTCATGTCGGGGCGATGCTCGGGCTCGCCCGGCGTATCCTCGGCAATGCCGCCGACGCCGAGGACGTGGTCCAGGAAGCGATGCTCCGGGTCTGGACCCACGCCCCGCGCTGGCAGCCTTTGGCGGCGTTCCGGACTTGGCTCACACGGATCGTGGTCAACCTGTGCCTCGACCGCAAGCGCAAGGCGGCCTGGGTCGATCTCGACCAGGCCGGCGAAATCGCCGATCCGTCTCCGGACGCCGGCGAGGCCGCGGAACAGAACGAACGCGACCGCCTGGTCCAGCAGGCGATCGGACAACTGCCGGATCGGCAGCGGACGGCCATCGTGCTCACTTACGGTGACGGCATGAGCAACGCCGAAGTCGCCGAGGTGATGGGAACAACCGTTTCGGCGGTCGAGACATTATTGGTGCGCGCCAAGCAGAACCTGCGGCGCGGGCTCGGCGACAGCGCCGATGAAACGTAATCGATGAGGGGGTTCGCGTAATATGACCAAGAAACAGCAGACCGATTTCCTCGATGCCGCGCTCAAGCGCGTGACGGCGCCGCGCCCGGCGGACGATGCCGCGGTGGCGCGCGTGATGCAGCGCCTGCAGCCGCCGTTGCCGCGCCAGAAGGTGCCATTCTGGAAGCTGGTGCCCGCGGTGCTGCTCGATTGGCAGTTCGCGCCGGCCTGGCCGCGCATGGCGGCGCTGGCCTGCAGCGCCCTGCTCGGCTTCTACATCGGCATCGCCGGCCTCGACCGCACGATCGATCAACTCGACCAGACGACCGTCGTCAGCAGCGCCGACGCCGGCTTCTTCGTGTTCGATCCCGAGCCGCTCTCCGGAGCACGTCCATGACGGCCACGCACGTCACGCCGACGGCGGCGCGGCCGGCCACGCGCTGGCTGCTGCTCGGCTCGCTGGCGCTCAACCTGTTCTTCATCGGCATTGCCATCGCCATGGCGGTGCGTCCGGCGCCGCCGCCGCGCATGTGGGACCGCGACGTCTTCGTGCGCACCGAGCGGCTCGCCTCCGGCCTGCCGCAGGCCGATCGCGACATCCTTCTCAAGCAGATGGAAGCGAACCGCCCGGCCATCGAGCAGACCCAGACCGCCTACCGCGCGGCGCAGGAAAGCATTCGCGACAATCTGCGCAAGGAACCGTTCGACCCCGCCGCGATGCGCGCGGCGATGAACGACACGCGTAGCGCGCGCCAGGCGTTTGACGTCGCCCTGCAAAACGTTTTCGCCACCGCCGCCGAGCAGATGTCGCAGAACGGACGCAAGGCGCTTGCGGACTGGCGGCATCGCTCCCGCGAACGCGCGGCCGAGGGGAAACGGTAGCCGCGACTTTTCAAATCTGTTCGTCTTTATTCGTTGCGTTGAAAGTTACGATTCATGCGTTGCAGTTCTGGGGAGCGGGGGCGGTTCGAAACAAGGACGGCGTGGCGCCGGATATCGACGATGCTTGTTGGAACGGGCCTGACACTGACCCTGGGCGGCTGTCTGCTCACCGACACGCCGGAGCCGGGGCTCGACATTCCGGCGGCCTATCGCATCGCCTCGCGTGATCCGCGGATCGCCGAAGCCGCCCTGCCCAAGATCGACTGGTGGCGCGGCTTCCGCTCACGCGAATTGACGACGATCATCGAACAGGCGAACGACGCCAATCTCGACGTCGCCGCCGCGGTCGCCCGCATCGTCCAGGCCGACGCCAATGCGCGGATCGCCGGCGCGCCGTTGCTGCCGGACTTCACCTTGGATGCCGATGCCCAGCGCTCGCGTGGCTCGCGCAGCATCTCGCCCACCGCGCGCGACAGCAACGTGCTGACGGCGACGATGACGGCGAGCTACGAAATCGACTTCTGGGGCAAGAACCGCGCCGCCTTGCGCTCGGCCGAACAGAGCGCCGTTGCCGCGCGCTTCGACCGCGAGGTGGTGGCGCTGTCGACGGTGGCCAGCGCGGCCAACGCCTACTTCCAGATGCTGGCGGCGCAGGATCGCTTGCAGGCGGCGCGCAACAACCTCACCAGCGCCAACCGCGTGCTCGAGCTGATCAGGCAGCGCGCCAATGCCGGCACCGCCTCGGCGCTCGAAATCGCGCAGCAGGAAAGCGTGGTCAACACCCAGCGCGCCGCCATCCCGCCGCTGCAGCAGACGGTCGAAGCCAACCGCAACACCATCGCCGTGCTGATGGCGCGCTCGCCGGAGAGCGTCCGCGTCAAAGGCGGCACGCTACGCGCCATCGCCATTCCGCGCGTCACGCCCGGCCTGCCGTCAGAACTGCTGGCGCAGCGCCCCGACATCCGCGAGGCCGAAGCCAACCTCGCCGCCGCCAACGCCAATGTCCAAGTCGCCCGCGCCCAAATGCTGCCGAGCATCTCCCTGACCGCTCAAGGCGGCGTGCAAAGCGCGGTGCTGAAGACGCTGCTGCGGCCGGAATCGACGCTGTATTCGATCGCCGGCGGCCTGACGCAACCGATCTTCGACGGCGGCCAACTGCAGGGCAATCTCGACTTCCAGAAGGGCCGGCAGGACGAATTGCTGCAGAACTATCGCAAGGCGGTGATCTCCGGCTTCTCCGACGTCGAGACCGCACTCAGCAATGTGCGCCAGACCGCGCAGGCCGAGCGGCTGCAAGCCGAGGTGGTTGCAAGTTCGCGGCGCGCCTACGACATATCGGAGCAGCGGCTGCGCGAGGGTACGATCGATCTCGTCACCGTGCTGCAAACCCAGCAAACCCTGTTCAGCGCCCAGGACGCGTTGACGCAGGCGCGGTTGGCGCATGTGCAGGCCATTGTCAGTCTTTATCAGGCGCTCGGTGGGGGCTGGTCGCCGAAACCCCGGTTAGCCCAGGACAACCAAAGCCAGCCCCAATGAACGTCAACGTCCCGCAGAAAGATATCCGCAAGGAGGTCGTTGCAACGCCGGCGACGAAGCCCCCGCGCTGGCGGCGTTACGCGGTCTATGGCGTCGTGCTGATCGGCGTCGCCGCGGCGCTTTATTATGTCTTCGGCACCGAAGGTCAGCAGCAGCAGCGGCGCGGCCGCTTCTTCGCCGGCGACGGTCCGGTGCCGGTGCTGGCCGCCGGCGCCCAATATGCCGACGTGCCGGTCTATCTCGACGCCGTCGGCACCGCGCGCGCGCTCAACACCGTCACGGTGCGGCCGCAGGTCGACGGCAAGCTGCTGAGCGTCAATTTCAAGGAGGGCCAGGACGTCAGACGAGGCGACGTGCTGGCGCAGATCGACCCCGTCACCTTTCAGGCCGCCCTCGACCAGGCGATCGCCAAGAAGGCGCAGGACGACGCGCTGCTCGCCAATGCCAAGAACGATCTGGCACGCTACGAACAGCTTGCCGCCACCAACGCCATCAACAAGCAGCAGGCCGACACGCAGCGTTCGCT
>JAHCKF010000133.1 GCA_026125925.1 Pseudolabrys sp. | reverse complement strand
GCATGTGTTCGCTCGCCGGCTCTTCGGCGCGTACCGACGACGATGCGCCCGCCAGCCCGACGGCCAGCGCCAACGCGACAACAAACCTGAGCATGAAACCCCGCCTTTAACCCTTGTCCGCGCCCTCGCGCTCTGATGGCGCGTTGGATGCGGGCGATACGAATCTACGCTAGCGGGCGGCGTATGAACCGAAAATTAACCCTTGAGAATGTCCACAGGCTTGTTTTGCCGAGGAATTTTTGGCGATGCGGCAAAAAGGAAACACCGGCCGGGCGGTTGTCTCAATTCGTGACGGCGGCGGAAGGCGGCACGATGTGGACGATCCGATAGCCGCGCACTTTTAGCTCGCGCAACAGTCGCGGCAGCATGTGGGCGGTCTGCGCCTTGGTGTCGTGCAGTAGGACGATACCTCGGCCGACATGCTCGATCCGCTTGAGCAGGAGCTGAAGCTGCGCCTCCGGCGTCATCGGATTCCAGTCGCTGGCCCAGACATCGGCGCCGAACACGACGATGCCGCGGTCCTGGAGCCGGTCGAGCAGCGTCTGGTTCGAGGCAAAGCCGGGAAAGCGGAAGAACGGCGTCGACGGCTCGCGCCGCGCCACGCCGTTGAGCGCCGCTTCGTCGCGGGCGATGCCGCGGTCGATCTCGGCCTCGGCCTTGGCAAGCGGCATGTGCGCCAGCAGCGGGTGCGAATAAGTGTGATGGCCGATCGAGTGGCCCTCGGCCTGTTCGCGGCGGACGAGCTGCGGGTGGGCGTCGGCGTTGCGGCCGAGCAGGAAGAAGGTGGCGCGCACGCATTCGGCCTTGAGCGCGTCGAGCACCTTCGGCGTCGTCGTCGGCCACGGTCCGTCGTCGAAGGTCAGCACCAGCTCCTTGTCGGCGAGCGGCAAGGTGCCGGGAAACTGCTTGCGGCCGACCCGCGGCGTAGTCGCGGCGCTGACCACCAATGTGCGTTCTGTGCGGAGTGCGTCCGGCCGGCAGTCCGCCGCCGCGGCCGTCGACGGCAAGGCCGAGGCGAGGACGCTCAGCGCTGCGGCGGCAACCATGAGCACGGCGACGATACGTAGCATGGCCGGGACCTGTTGAAGGTGCGACGGGTCGAATGTGGGGCGGCTTTTACGCCTTTCCGATTGCGCTCGCCAGCGCGCCAAGCGTACAAGCCTCGGCGTGGGTGCCGCATCCGATTTCGGGATACGACACACAACATTCGCCAAAATAACCGATGGTCGCAGTCTCAGGTGCCGGTGCCGGCAAGCGGGAGCCTCATGACTGAGCAAGCGCTCGAACTCCCCGAACTGCGCGAGCCGGACGGCGCGATCCGTCCGGAATTCGTCGCCGAGGCCGCGCGCGCTATCGATGCCGGCGACGTCGAAACGCTGCGGCGGCTGGTCGACGATCTGCATGAATCCGACCTCGGCGCGCTGGTGGAGGCCCTCGATCCGGCCCAGCGGCCGCGGCTCGTGGAACTGCTCGGCATCGACTTCGACTTCACCGCCCTGACTGAAATCGACGCTTCCGTTCGCGAGGAGATTCTCGAAGAGCTGACGCCGCAGACCGTGGCGGAGGGCGTGCGCGATATCGAGTCCGACGACGCCGTTACCATCCTCGCCGATATCCCGAGCGAGGAACGCAGCGAGATCCTCGATCACCTGCCGGCGGACGAGCGCCTCGCGCTCACCCGCAGCCTGGATTATCCGGAATTCTCGGCCGGCCGGCGGATGCAGACCGAGTTCATCGCCGTCACCCCCGGCTGGAATGTCGGGCGGGCGATCGATTACATGCGCGAGACCGAGGACCTGCCGGATCAGTTCTACGAACTCTATGTCGTCGACGACGCGGGGCGCTTCCTTGGCGCGGTGCCGCTCAACCGGCTGCTGCGGGCCAAGCGCCCGGTGCCGGTCGCCGAGCTGATGGACGAAGAACGCCGCCGCGTCCTGCCCGCCGAGACCCAGGAGAACGTCGCGCATCTGTTTCAGCGCTACGACATGGTCTCGGTGCCGGTGGTCGATGAAGCCGACAGGCTGGTCGGCGTCGTCATGTTCGACGACGTCGCCGACGTCATCCAGGAGGAGGCCGACGAGGACATCAAGGCACTCGGCGGCGTGCCGGCCGACGAAGAACTCTCGGACTCGGTCTGGACCATCGCGCGCTACCGCTTCAACTGGCTGCTGGTCAATCTCGCCACGGCCTTCGTCGCGTCGTCGGTGCTCGGCCTGTTCGAGGGCCAGTTGCAGCAGATGGTGGCGCTGGCCGTGCTGGCGCCGATCGTGGCGAGCCAGGGCGGCAATGCCACGACCCAGACCATGACCGTCGCCGTGCGGGCGCTGGCGACCCAGCAACTGGGCGAGAGCAATGCGCGCCGGGTGATCCTGCGCGAGCTCATGGTGGGCGTGCTGAATGGCGCCGCCTTTGCCGTGATTACCGGGGTTGCCGCCTATGTCTGGTTCGACGTGCCGGGCCTCGGCATCGTCATCGGCCTTGCCATGATCTGCAATCTGCTGGCTGCCGCGGCCGGCGGCATTCTCATTCCGCTCGGCCTGCACCGGCTCAAGATCGATCCGGCGGTGGCGTCGAGCCCGTTCGTCACCACGGTGACCGACGTAGTCGGCTTCTTCTCGTTCCTGGCGATCGCCACACTGTGGTTCGGCCTGCGCTAGGCGCCGCGCCGCGCTGGTTACGTTTCGTTCACCCTGTTTGCTGACCCGCCATTAACGTTGCCACATTATTGGTGGTGCGGGGATGCCGCGAAGTCGCGCGGGGAGTATTGCGTTTTGGGCGACGTCGACGTGGGTGCGCCGGGTTCGAGCCCGGCTGGCCGTCAATCTGGCTGGTTCAAAGCTCGCTTGCCGCGGGCAGGCCGCCGCGCATCCGCCGCCGGCGCGATGCGGCGCTGGCTGTCAGCGCCGCGCGGCGTCGTGGTGCTGGCATTGCTGACGCTGGGGATTGCCCTGGCCAGCGCCGGCGTCGGCTATGAAATCGCCCGCCACAGCGATGAAAAGCTCTGGAGTGAACAGCGCCTGGCGCTGCGCAATGCCACCAGCGAAATCCGCACGATGTTCGCGCACGGCCGCGATATCGATCCGCGGTTCGTGCGCATGATCGAACACAGCGCCCGGCTTAAAGATTTGAAGTTCGAGATCGCCCCGGACGAAAGCGGCCGCGAAATCCAGCCGGTGCTCGATGGCGAAGGCCGGATCGCCGGCTTCTTCACCTGGCAAAAGACCGCGCCGACCACGGCGGCGATGGGCGCGATGATGCCCTATATCGCTATTCTGATCGTCGTTCTCGTCGCTTTCGCCGGCTATTCGCTCTGGCATCTCAAGCGCGCCGCGCGCGACCTCAGCGAAACGGAAGCCATGGCGCGCCGTGCCGCCGATCAGGACAAGCTCACCGGCTTGCCCAACCACGCCAAGTTGGTCGAACTGCTCGATCTCGCCTTGGCCGAACGCGCGCCCGGCGAGACCACGACCTTTGCGGTGTTCGAGCTCGACGGCATGGCCGACGTCACCGCCAATTTCGGCGTGCTCGGCAGCGACGAACTCATCGTCGCGGTCGCCGATCGCATCCGAGAAGCCGCGCCGGCGGAAGCCATTTGCGGCCGCATCGGCAGCGACGAGTTCGCCATGCTGCTGACTGCGGCTGACGACGTCGATGTCGACGCCATGATCGCAGCGATCATCGAGAGCATCGCGCGGCCGCATTGGTTCGACACCGTCGTGCGCGTCAGCGCCCATGCCGGCTTTGCTCAGGCGCCGCATCATGCGGCCACGCGCGGCGAGCTCACACGGCGCGCCGAACTGGCGCTGCGCGCCGCAGCCGGGAAGGGGCCGGGCAGCCGCGTCGCCTTTGACGCGCCGCTCGACAAGGTTTCGACCGATCAGAAATTCATCCAGCGCGAATTGCCGCGTGCCGTCAGCGCCAACGAACTCGAACTGCATTATCAGCCGATCATCTCCGCCCATGGCGGCCGCATCGTCGGTGTCGAGGCGCTGCTGCGCTGGACGCATGCGCAGCGCGGCCCGATCGGGCCGGCGGTGTTCATCCCGATCGCCGAGCAGATGGGCCTCATGGATACGATCGGCGCTTTCGTGCTGCGCCGCGCCTTGCAGGAAGCCAAGCGCTGGCCGGACCTCTATGTTGCCGTCAATCTGTCGCCGCTGCAGGTGCGTGACGGCTCGATCGTCGATGTAGTGCGCTCGGCGCTCGCCGACAGCGGCGTGCCGCCGTCGCGGTTGATGCTGGAGATCACCGAAGGCGTGCTGGTCGATAATCCGGACGAGATGGTGCGGCGGATCGAGGACCTGCATGCGCTCGGCGTGCGCGTCGCGCTCGACGATTTCGGCTCGGGCTATTCCAACCTCGGCTATCTGCAGCGCTTCCCGCTCGATAAGCTCAAGATCGACCGCAGCTTCGTTACGGCGCTGGGCGCCACCGCCAATGGCGGCGTCATCATCCAGGCCATCGTCGCGCTCGGCCGCGCCCTCGGCCTGTCGATCCTGGTCGAAGGCGTCGAGACCGAACAGCAGCGCGTGCTGCTGCGGTTGGCCGGTTGCGACGAGATGCAGGGCTACCTGTTCGCCAAGCCGGCGCCGGCCACGGCCATCGACCGGCTGCTCGGCCAGCAGAAGCGCGGCGGCATGCTGCTACCGCAGGCGCCGGCGACCGAGGCCGTGGCCAAGCGAGCGTGATTTTCTGTCGCCGTCGCCCGATCAGGCGAAACGAAGACGCGCCCGCCGTCCCATCATGCGACGGAAAAAGTCTCGCTGTATTCTCCGTTTCGTCCGCAGCCTGAATGTGGGTTAGAGTTGCCGCACGAATAAATTGCGGAGGCAACCCCATGATTTCCAATGCCTGGTCGGGCTTCGATTTCGGCCTTGGCGACGATGTCGACATGCTGCGCGAGTCGGTCGCTTCCTTCGCACACGACCGCATTGCGCCGCGCGCCGACGAGATCGACCGCACCAATACCTTTCCGCGCGATCTGTGGCCGGAGATGGGGGCGCTCGGCTTGCATGGCATTACCGTGAGTGAGGAATATGGCGGCTCGGCGCTGGGTTACCTCGCGCATTGCGTGGCCATGGAGGAAGTGTCGCGCGCATCCGCCGCGGTCGGCCTGTCCTACGGGGCGCATTCCAATCTCTGCGTCAATCAGATCAACCGCAACGGTACCGACGCGCAGAAGCGCAAGTATCTGCCGAAGCTGATTTCCGGCGAGCAGGTCGGCGCGCTGGCCATGTCGGAGCCCGGCGCCGGCTCGGACGTCGTGTCGATGAAGACCCGCGCCGACAAGATCGGCGACCGTTACGTGCTCAACGGTTCGAAAATGTGGATCACCAACGGCCCGATCGCCGATACGCTTGTGATCTACGCCAAGACCGACCGCACCGCCGGCGCGCGGGGCATCACCGCCTTCATCGTCGAGAAGGGCTTCAAGGGCTTCGCGCCGGCGCAGAAGCTCGATAAGCTCGGCATGCGTGGCTCCGACACATCGGAGCTGGTGTTTACCGATTGCGAGGTGCCGGAGGAGAACGTGCTCGGAGCCGTCGGCAACGGCGTCAATGTGCTGATGTCCGGCCTCGACTATGAGCGCGTCGTGCTGGCGGCGGGCCCGCTCGGCATCATGCAGGCCTGCATGGATGTCGTGATCCCTTATGTCCACGACCGTCAGCAGTTCGGCCAGTCCATCGGCCGTTTTCAGTTGATCCAGGGCAAGCTCGCCGACATGTATGTGACGATGAATGCCGCCAAGGCTTACGTCTATGCCGTGGCGAAGGCCTGCGACGATGGCCGCACCACGCGCGAGGATGCCGCCGGCGCCATTCTCTACGCCGCCGAGCGCGCCACCTGGATGGCCCTTGAGGCGATCCAGTGCCTGGGCGGCAATGGCTACATCAACGACTTCCCGACCGGCCGCCTGCTGCGCGACGCCAAGCTCTACGAGATCGGCGCCGGCACATCCGAAATCCGCCGCATGTTGATCGGACGGGAGATTTTCGAGAAGACGCGTTGATCCGACGGAGGGAGGCGGGGATGCAAATGAAAGTGCAGCCGTTCCTGATGTTCGAGGGCAGGGCCGAAGAGGCCATGAATTTCTATGTCTCGATCTTTCCCGAAGGATGGATCACCGACATCAGCCGTTACGGCCCGGGCGAGCAGGGCAAGGAAGGCACGGTCAAGGTCGCGCGCTTTACACTCGCCGGTCAGAGCGTGATGTGCATCGACAGCCCGGTGAAGCACGCCTTCACCTTCACGCCGGCGTTCTCGTTCTTCGTCGATGTCACGTCGGAAGCCGAATTGCGGCGCCTGGCGAGCGTGCTGGGCGAGGGCGGCGGCGTCATGATGCCGCTCGCCAATTACGGCTTCAGCAAGCTGTTCACCTGGCTCAACGACCGCTACGGCGTTTCCTGGCAGCTCAACTGGCCTTGAGGCCGCGCCGCCTCTAACGATGCACCGACACGGCCTGGGCGCGCTTGTGCCGCGCCAGCGCGTGCTCGATCAGGACATCCATCAGTTTGTCCTGCGGCAGGCCGCTCGCCTCCCACAGTTTCGGATACATGCTGATATTGGTGAAGCCGGGCAGGGTGTTGGCCTCGTTCACGAGGATGCGCTCGCCGCTAAGGAAGAAGTCGATGCGTGCCATGCCCTCGCAGCACAAGGTCTTGAAGGTCTTGATGGCCAGCGCCTTGAAGGTTTCACTCATCTGCGGCGTCAGCCGTGCCGGCACGACCAGGGCGGCGCCCGCGGCGTCGGTGTATTTGGCGGTGTACGAGTAGAAGCCGTGCTTGCTGTCCGGCACGATCTCGCCGAGTTCGGAGGCGCGCGTCTCGCCCCGGCCGTCCTCGAGCACCGAGCACTCGATCTCCCGCACGTCCGGCACGCTCTCCTCGATGAGTATCTTGCGGTCGAAGCGGAAGGCGTGCTCGCAGGCGGTCCTGTATTCCTCGGCGTTGCGCGCCTTGGAGACGCCGACCGAAGAGCCCATGTTCGCCGGCTTGACGAAGAGTTCCGCCGTGCCGACGGCGCGGACCGCGTCTTCGTAGGACAGCGGCGCGCCTTGCATCACCGAGACGAAGCGTGACGTCGGCAGGCCGGCGTCGCGGATGAGCCGCTTGGCGACATCCTTGTCCATGGCAGCCGCAGAGCCGATCACACCCGAGCCGACATAAGGTACATCGGCGAGTTCGAGCGCCCCCTGCACCGTGCCGTCTTCGCCATGCGGGCCGTGCAGCACCGGAAACACCGCGTCGAAGGCCGGCAGTTCGCGGGTGTCGCCGCCGGCTGCGTGGGTCAGCACGGCGCGGCCGTGGCCGCCGGGCAGGAGCGCAAGCTGCGGCCCGTCTTCTGGAACCGTGAGTTCCGTCGCCCCGGTTCCGGCGCCGTTGCCGGCATCGGCTGGCAGCCAGCGGCCGTCGCGCGTAATGCCGACCAGAACGGGTTCGTAGCGCTCGGGGTCGAGCGAGCGCAGTACATTGGCCGCCGAGGCGCGCGACACGTCATGCTCGGCCGACCGCCCGCCGAAAAGAATGGCCACTCTGAGTTTCCGGCGTTGCATGGCGTCAAATCTCCGCGTCGCGGCGGACCTTTAGCCAGACGGTCCGAAAGCGCAAGGCCGCCGGCCGAGCTGCGGCATTAACCTTTCGCTTCCGCGAATCGCTCATCCATTGGCCGATAAACTCAGCCGATGGAGGCCCGCATGATGCGCGTGCGACTGAAAGCCGACGGCAGGATCGTGGAAATCGCGCCCGACGGCAGCGAGATCACGCTCGAGCACAAGGACCCGGCCGCTTTCGTCCGCCAGGTGCGGGCGCGCTGCGGGCTGACCCAGGCGGCTTTCGCGGAAAAGATCGAGGTGCCGATCGAGACGGTGCGCAACTGGGAGCAGGGCAAGCGCAATCCGCGCGGGCCGGCGCGGGCTCTCCTCAAGCTGATCGACAAGGCGCCGGAGACGGCCTTCGCCGCGCTCGGCGGCCGGCGTTAAACCCTGACCGGCCGCGCTTCGGGCCGGTAACGGGCAATGCGCATCAGCACATACATCGCCAGCAGCGTGCCGATGTAGGCGACGAGCTGGAGCGCCGTTGGCTGCGAGACGTAGCCGATCAGCGTGTGCATGAGCTGGCCGAACAGGCTGCTCTCGCTGAGCAGCCACGACGTATCCCACACGGTCTCGCCCATGCGGTTGATGATGCCGGCGTTGTAGAGGAATTGCGCCGACTGCGCCGCCATGCCGGCGGCGAGCAGCGCGATCAGCCAACTCGTCACCGAGAAGATGTAGCGCTGCGGAATGGTGAGCAGGCCGGCATAGGTCAGGGCGGTGAAGGCGGCGCCGGCGATGATACCGAGCACGCCGCCGGTCAGCAGCGACAGGCCGGACGTGCCCTGCGCGAAGATGCCGTAGAGGAACAGCACCACTTCCGAGCCTTCGCG
>JAHCKF010000132.1 GCA_026125925.1 Pseudolabrys sp. | reverse complement strand
GCCGGTGTCCTTGACGCGCTCGATGGCTTCGGCGGTCTTCTCCGGCAGCACCTTGCGCAGCGCGTCGTAGAGATCCGGCAGGCCTTCATTGTGCTCGGCCGACAGCGGAATGGGTTCGCCGAGGCCGAGCGAATAGGCGTCCAGCCGTCCGGATTCGCCCGCCTTGCCTTCCATCTTGTTGGCGATCAGCACCGCCGGCTTGCCGGACTTGCGCACGAGCTGCGCGAAGGCGCGGTCGTCCGGCAGCGCGCCCGAGCGCGCGTCCATGACGAAGAACACGGCGTCGGCTTGCTCGATCGCCATTTCGGTCTGCGCGCGCATGCGGCCGGTCAAGGTCTCGGCGCCGGATTGCTCGAAGCCCGCGGTATCGATCACGGTGAAGTCGAGATCGCCGAGACGCGCCTCGCCCTCGCGGCGGTCACGCGTCACGCCCGGCCGGTCATCGACCAGCGCAACGCGGCGGCCGACCAGCCGGTTGAACAGGGTCGATTTGCCGACATTGGGCCGGCCGACGATGGCGACGGTGAAGCTCATGAAAGGCCGTTTCGCGCGGGGCGATGCTCGGCCCTCAAACGGGCCGCGTCATCACCGCTGGAAGGTACCGGATGGCTGCGGCGCCGGCCAAGCCGAACTCGACGATGATGGCGCGTTCTGCGCTGGCGCGGGCCAGCCCGAGGCCGCCGGCTGCTGCGCGGCGGGTGCCGGGGCCGGCTGGGCCTGGACCGGCTGCGTCGGCGCAGCCTGCGCCGGAGCAGCCTCGACGCGGGTTGGCTTAGGCCGCGCCGCCTGACGCGGCTTCGGCTTGGGTTTCGCCTTCGGCTTTTCCGGTTCGACGGCGGCCGGGGCGCTGGCGGCCGCGGCGGCGCGCGTGCCCGGCTCGGCCGGCACGTTGTAACCCGGGTCCGGCGCTTCCTGCGCGCCCTTGCGATATTCCGGCGGAATGCCCTGCGTTACGCCCGGCACGCCGCCGGGGAACAAGTCCTCGCGCTGGCCCGGCAGCTTCTTCTTCTCGTTGAGGCCGAAGATGTCGAGATTATCCGGATCGAAATTGGCGCAGCCGGAAATCATCGGCGTCACGCCGACCAGCACGGCCCACAAAACGATGCGTCGCAGGTTTCGCATCGGCTTCGTCCTCAACCTTTCTTGCCGTCGTCAGGCTTTGCGTCGGTCGCCTTGCCCTCGCCGGCGATCAGCGCCGCCAGCACGTCCATGCGCTGACGCGCGCCGGGCGGTGTCTGGCCGTCGGCGGTCAGCATCTCGATATAGCGCTTGGCCTCGGCGACGTTCTTGTCGTGCCAGGCCGACAGCGCCAGCAGTTCGCGCGCGGTGTGCCGATAAGGACGATCCGGCCCGGCGATCGGTTCGAGCCGGCTTTTCACCTCGGCGAACGGCGCGGTGCCGGCCAGCAGCAGGCCGGCGCGCACGGCGGCAAGATCCTGCCAGGTCTGGCCGAGCGAAGCATCGGCGGCGAGCGCGTCATAGGCCTTCACGGCATCGGCGGGCTTGCCCGGGTTGGCCTGCGCCAGCTCGGCGGCCTCGCGGAAGCGGGCGAGTAGCGCATAGCCATGCGGCGCCTCGGTCACGACCTTGGCGAAGGCCTTCTCGGCCTCGGCGTGCTTGCCCTCCTCGCTCAGCGTCACGGCTTGCTCGAAGCCCGCGCCGGCGGCGGCCGCCTTCTGCGCGGTGTAATATTCATAAGCGCGCCAGCCGCCGATGCCGGCGACGATCAGCACGGCGATGGCGATGATGAAAATGCTGTAGCGGTCCCAGAACGCCTTGAGGCGCTCGCGCCGGACTTCCTCGTCAACTTCGTTAAAAATATCAGCCACTTAAGGCTCCCAGCCGTAATCTCAGACCCCCGCCCCTGCCGGGCCGAAGGCGGCGTAACCTAACGATATGGCGGCCGCAAGGCAAAAAGCACGGCGACAAGCCTTGAGATTCAGGGGGTTAGGCCGAACCTCGCCCCCTACTTCTTTTTCATCGGATAGGTGTGCTCGGGCGCCGGGAAGGTGCGCGCCCGCACCTCGGCGGCGTAGTCCGCCATCGCCTTCTCGATGCCGGGGCCGAGATCGCCGAAGCGCTTGACGAATTTCGGCACCCGCGGCGTCAGGCCCAGCATGTCCTCCATCACCAGCACCTGGCCGTCGCAGGCGACCGAAGCGCCGATGCCGATGGTCGGGATGGCGATCGCCTCGGTGATCTTGCGGCCGAGCGGCTCGGCGATCGCCTCCAGCACTACCGAGAAGGCGCCGGCCTGGGCGACGGCGAGCGCATCCTGCTCGATCGGCGCCCAGTCGGTCTCGTCGCGCCCTTGCGCGCGGAACGAGCCGATGGTGTTGATCGACTGCGGCGTCAGGCCGACATGCGCCATCACCGGCACGCCGCGCTCGACCAGGAAGCGGATGGTCTCCGCCATGCGCGCGCCGCCTTCCATCTTGATGGCGCCGCAGCCCGTTTCCTTCATGACGCGTGCCGCGCTCATGAAGGCCTGCTCCTTCGACGCCTCGTAGGAGCCGAACGGCATGTCCACCACGACCAGCGCGCGTGCGGAGCCGCGCATCACGGCGTGGCCCTGCAGGATCATCATGTCGAGCGTCACCGGCACGGTGGTCTCGAGCCCGTGCATCACCATGCCGAGCGAGTCGCCGACGAGGATGATGTCGCAGTACTTGTCGGCAAGCCGCGCGGTGTGCGCGTGGTACGACGTCAGCATGACGATGGGCTCGCCGCCCTTGCGCGCGCGGATGTCCGGCGCGGTAAAGCGCTTGATCTGTTCCTGAACCGACACGTTGGTCTCCCGGGCAGTTTTATCGCGGTAACGCTCTATCTCGTGAACACCGGCACGCCGATGAGATAGGGATGGAAGAGGAAGCCGAGCGCCAGATACAGCGCGAGGCCGATGACGACGACGAGGATGTCGCCCACATAACCGGACGGCGCGACCGGAGCCGCGGTCTCGCCGTCTTTCTTCGCGGCGATGCGCGCGATGACGCCCCAGGCGAGGAACGAGCCGAACAGCAGAATCGAGCCAAGGTCGCCGTTCGCCAGCAGATGCGCCAGCGCCCAGGTCTTCACCGAGGCCAGCATCGGATGCTTGAGCCTCGCCGTGATGTGGCTCGGGATGAAGGCGGCGACGAGGAACACCGACGCGAACAGCATCAGCAGTTCGGTGATGTGACGCATGAAGGCCGGCGGATACCAGATATCGATCCAGCCGCTCGCGCGATAATGGCCGAAGCCCCAGACGATCATCGCGAGGCCAGCGATGGAAACGACCGAGAACGCGATGCGGTAGCCGCTCATGCCGAGACGCTCGATCGCGGCGGCGCGCGCGGCGCGCCGCCGCACGAACAGATGCGAGGCGTGAAACACCGCCAGCCCCAAGATCAGAACGATCAATCCAGAGCTATTGCCCATTGCGTCACCCGGTCTTGCGCGTCATTCGGCGGCGCAGTAGAGGCGATAGAGGCTTGCATTGCAAGCCGAATACCGCACTGCAAACGCCGGAAATAGACCAATGCCGCCAAGTCCTTCCATCATCACCGAACCGCCGCGGCAGACGCCGGTGATCGGCGAGTATGACGTCGTCGTGCTCGGCGGCGGCCCGGCCGGACTGGCGGCGGCGGCGGCGGCGGGACAGCACGGCCGCCGCGTGCTGCTGATCGAACGCTACGGCTTTCTCGGCGGCATGGGCACCGCCGCGGGCGTCACCAATTTCTGCGGCCTGCACGCCAATGTGCACGGCGATATCCGCCAGGTCGTGCACGGCGTCGCCGACGACCTGCTCGGCCGCATCGACCGGCTGGGCGGCCTCAACGCGCCGCACATGGTGCTCGGCAAGATCGCCGCGCAGGCCTACGACACAGCCGCGTTCAAATGCGCCGCCGACGACCTGCTGCTGGCGCACAAGGTCGATATCCGCTTTCACGCGTTGGCCGTCGGCGTCGTCATGGACAGCGAAACGCGCATCAAGGCGCTGCTGATCGAGGACAAGTCCGGGCGCGGCGCCGTGCTGGCGCGCTGCTTCATCGACTGCTCCGGCGACGGCGATCTTGCCGCCTTTGCCGGGGCCGCTTTCGAGAAGGGCGACGAGCACGGCAACATGCTGTACCCGACGACCATGTTCCGCGTGAACGGCGTCGATGCCGCCGCTGCCGGCGAAGCGTGGCGCAGCATTCCGGCGCTGATGGACGAAGCCGAGAAGCGCGGGCGAAAATTTCCGCGCAAGGGCGCCATCGTCCGGCCGATGAAGCACACCAGCGAATGGCGCGTGAACGTCACGCAGGTCAAGAACGCGCAGGGCCGCGCCGTCGATGCCACCGACGCCAGCGAACTCAGCGCCGGCGAAATCGAGGGCCGCAAGCAGGCGATTGACTTCTTCGAATTCCTGCGCCGCGAGGCGCCCGGCTTCCGCGACGCCTACGTGGTCGATATCCCGCCGCAACTCGGCGTGCGCGAGACGCGGCGCATCACCGGACTTTACCAGCTCACCGCCGACGATGTGCTGAGCTGCGCCTCGTTCGAGGACAGCATCGGGATCAACGGCTGGCCGATCGAGAACCACGCCGCCGGCGACGTGATCTGGCGCTGGCAGGCGGAAGGCTCGCGCGGCTTCAACCACCTGCCCTATCGCATGCTGCTGCCGGTGACGGCGGGCGGCGCGGTGTTCGAAAACCTCATGTTCGCCGGCCGCTGCGCCTCGATGACCCATGAGGGCCAGTCGGCGGCGCGGGTCTCCGGCGGCTGCTTCGTCATGGGCCAGGCCGCCGGGACCGCGGCACATCTTTCGCTTGCGGGCAATGGCGGCAATGCGGATATTGCCGTCGGCGCGCTGCAGGAGACGCTGGCGCAAGACGGCGTCCATCTCGGACGCGACTTGGCTTGATCAAGCTGAGCTCACCGATTCATCTGACCGACGCGATCCTTCAACAGGACGCTCAAGACAACACGTGGAGGAGACCTTCGATGTTCAAACGGATCGCAATCGGCCTCGTCGCGCTGGCCGCGCTGGCGCTGCCAGCCCATGCCGATAGCTGGCCGCCGAAGAGCGTGCGCATCATCGCGCCATTCGGGCCCGGCTCGACCCCCGATGTGGTGGCGCGCATGATCGCCGACCAGCTCGGCAAGAAATATCCGGACTCCACCTTCATCGTCGAGAACAAGGCCGGGGCCGGTGGCAACACCGGCACCGACACGGTGGCGAAGGCGACGCCGGACGGCTCGACCATCGGCATTTCGATCGGCGGTCCGCTGGCGATCAATACGCTGCTGTTCTCGAAGCTGCCTTACGATCCGAAGAAGGACATCGCCGCCGTCACTCAGCTCATCACCCAGCCGAGCGTGCTGATGGTCAACAACGACCTCAAGGTGAATTCGGTGAAGGATCTGGTGGCGCTGCTGAAGGCCAATCCGGGCAAGTACAACTTCTCTTCGATCGGCAACGGCTCGCTGTCGCACCTCGCCATGGAGGCGCTGGCCATCAAGGCAGGCGTCAAGCTGGTGCACGTGCCCTACAAGAGCTCGCCGGAAGCGGTGACCGCGGTGATCCGCAACGACGCGCAGATGGCCTGCCTGCCGGCCATTTCGGTGATGGCGCAGGCCAAGGCCGACAAGGTCAAGGCGCTCGCCGTCTCGACCGCGGAGCGCTCGCCCTACCTGCCGGACCTGCCGTCGCTCAAGGAAAGCGGCATCGACGTCGATGCCGACGCCTGGATGGGCCTGATCGCGCCGGGCGGCACGCCCAAGCCGATCGTCGACGCCATCAACAAGGACGTCGTCGCCATCATCAAGATGCCCGAGGTCAAGGACAAGCTGGCGCTGCAGCTCATGGTGCCGGTCGGCTCGTCGCCGGAGGAATTCCGCAAGCGCATCGACAGCGAAGTCGACCGCTGGGGCCCGGTGATCAAGGCGGCGGACATCAAGATCAATTAAAGATTAACATGATACGGTAGTTATTTGGGGGCAGCCGCGCGATACTCTCCTCGTCGATATTGAGGAGGTACCGATGCGCTGCCCTCAAATAAGACCGCTGCTGACGAGCGTCCTCGCCGCCGCCGTCGCCCTCGCACCTATCGCTACCGACGCCTGCACCCGCGCCGTCTATCTCGGCGCCGACGGCATGGTGATCACCGCCCGGTCGATGGACTGGAGAAGCGACATCACGTCGAATCTCTGGGTCTTTCCGCGCGGCATGCCGCGCAGCGGCGAGACGGGCGCCAACACCATAAAGTGGACGTCGAAATACGGCAGCGTCGTCGTCTCCGGCTATGACGTTTCGACTACCGACGGTGTCAACGAGGCGGGCCTCGTCGCCAACCTGCTGTGGCTGGTCGAATCCGACTATCCGACATTCGACAGCAGCAAGCCTGGCCTGACCATCGCCGCGTGGGCGCAATACGCGCTCGACAATTTCGCCACCGTCGCCGAAGCGGTGTCGGCGCTTAAGGACGAGCCCTTCACCATCGTCACCGACAACGTTCCGGGGCAGAAGCTTCTGGCGACGCTGCACATGTCGCTGTCGGACGCGAGCGGCGACAGCGCGATCTTCGAATATATCGGCGGCAAGCTCGTCATCCACCACAGCCGCAGCTATCAGGTGATGACCAACTCGCCGATCTTCGACCAGCAATTGGCGTTGAACGCCTATTGGAAGGACATCGGCGGCACGGTGATGCTGCCCGGCACCAACCGCGCCGCGGACCGCTTCGCCCGCGCCTCGTTCTACATCAATGCGGTGCCGAAATTCGACGATCCCAACCTGGCGCTCGCCGCGGTGTTCAGTGTCATCCGCAACGCCTCAGTGCCCTACGGCATCTCGACGCCGGATCAGCCGAATATCTCATCAACGCGATGGCGCACCGTCGTCGATCACAAGCGCAAGCTCTACTTCTTCGAGTCGGCGCTGACGCCGAACACCTTTTGGGTCGATCTGAAGAAGATCGACTTCTCGAAGGACACCGGTAAGGTCAAGGAGCTCGACCTCGGCCCGAACCAGGACCACACCTTTTCGGGCGATGCCACGGCCGACTTCAAGGAAGCCCAACCGTTTAAGTTTCTGGGGATCCAGTAATAGGCGCTCACCGGTCCTCGCCGAGCCGGTAATTCATCTCGATCTTCGGCTCGGCCGCACGGTCGGGCAACTTCCACTCTGAAAAGCCCGGCATCGGATCGGGATCGCTCGACAGGCCAAGTGACCATGACTGCTCGGCAACGCCGGGAAGCGCCAGTGTGACCGTGCGCCGGCTCGTCTTCAGACTCAGCGTGACGTGGGCGAGGATCACGCGGCGGCCTTCGTCGGTGCCGTGCCAAGATGGACCGAGCGCCGGTTCGAGAAACTGATCGCCCTCTTGCACCGTGATGCGCATGGCCGCCGCGTCCGGCAGCGGCATGCCGGCCGGCAGCCGGAATTGCAGGTCCAGCCGCATGAAGCCGTGCGACAGGTACGGCGAGCGAATGAACTCGTACCAGCCCCACCAGGAAAGAATGGCGAGGATCGCGACGACCACGATGGCGAAGGGCCGCGACACCCGCGTCCGCGACGTCTTCGCATCATCGCCCGGTTGGGCGATGCGTCTTTGACCGAACTTCACATAGAGCAGCACCCCGGCGATAAAGCCGATGACACCGCCGATTGGTCCTATGTTGAAGAAGGCGCCCATGGCGATACCGCCATCGCGATCCGGCCCCGACACGCCGATGACCAGCATCGCCAAGGCAAACCAGCCGGCCAGCGCGCCCAGCACGCCGGAGAGAAATCCGATAATGAAGCGCATAACCGCCCGCCCCCGATGATCGGGAACTCAGGCTGGGCTATTGGGGGAGGAAGGGCAAGCGGCTGCGGTGCGACTGCGAACTTGTCCCGGGCGCGGCGCAGCATGAAATGATGCGCCGCAGACCCGGGATCGTAACGACCTCAGTCTTTGGCAACCGCCCCGGCTCTGCACCGCATCACTTCGCTGACGCTCGTGCTGCGGCGCGTCCGGGGCAAGCAAGCCCTACTCCGCCTTCTTCACGTCCTTGATGTCGTTGAAGACGATACCGGGCGCGCGTTCGCCGGTGTAATCGAGGATGAACTGGTTACGCGCCATGAACACCTTGTCGCCGTCGAGATCCTCGGCGCAGGACGAATAGTTCGCCTGCACGAAGTCGTTGAGCTTCTTGTCGTCGTCGCAGGAGATCCAGCGCGCGAGCTGGAATTCCGGCTGGTCAAAGCCGATCTCGAGACCGTACTCGTCGTTGAGCCGCACCTTCAAGACGTCGAGCTGCAGCGAGCCGACGACGCCGACCATGGCCGGCGCGCCGTCGAGCGGGCGGAACACCTGCACGACGCCCTCTTCCGCCATCTGTTGCAAGGCTTCCTTGAGCTTCTTGGCTTTCATCGGATCGCCGAGCTTGACGCGGCGCAGGATTTCCGGCGCGAACATCGGCACGCCGAGAAACTTGATGTCCTCGCCCTCGGTCAGCGTGTCGCCGATGCGCAAGGTGCCGTGG